>NZ_JBFUGN010000857.1:0-2665 GCF_056402895.1 Rhizobacter sp. P3_B12
GCGCCACACCAGCGCGTGCTCACCACGGCCGGCATCGAGCGCCTCGCGGGCGGCGGCGAGGTGGGCGGCCGCATCGTCGCCGGGGCGGTGCGCCAGCCACAGGCTCGCCGCCGGCCAGGCGCTGGAGAGCAGGCCGACCGCCGGCACCAGCATCAGCACGAGTTCAGCCGGATCGGCCTGCGCCAACAACGCCAGGCTGGCGGTATCGCATTCGGTGTCGGCCGCCCGCTCACAGCGGGCCACCAGCGCATCGAGCCGCGCGCAGTCGGCCACGTAGGGCACGTCGGCCAGCTGATCGCTCTCGGCGATGAACTCCGGCAGCGCATCGCCGAACTCGGCGAGGTCGCCGCGTTGCGGCGGATGCGCCTGCCAGAACGCGCGGGCCAGCGCGGCAAACGACTCCTCGCCCAGCAGCGCCTGCACGGTCGGGTAGCGTGCCGCCAATGCGCGTTCGGCCGAGGCGCCGCCGTTCGCCTGATAGGCCTGCCAGCCACGCCGCAGCCGGGCGCCCTGCTCGCCCACCGCAGCGGCCAGCGACGCGCCTTCATCGCGCGCCCACAGGCTGCGCAGCAGCGCCTGCTGGCGTTCGAGCTCGTTCATCGGTGGCCGGCCCCGGCGATCACCCGCTCGGCGTGCGCTGCCTCTTCGAGCAACACGGCCAGCGGCGGCAGTTCGGTGTCCCACTCGACCAGCGTCGGCCGCGGGCCCAGCCGCTCGATCGCATGCGCGAACACCCGCCACACCGGTTCGTGCACGCGGCTGCCATGGTCGTCGATCACGATGTCGGGCAGTTCGAGGTAGCCGGCCAGGTGGATCTCGCCGACGCTGGCCGCATCGATCGCGTCGATCCAGTCACAGGCCTCGCGCACCGCCTCGGCGTGGCCGTCGCGTGCGCGGTTCAGCCCGCCGACGTTCAGCCCGTTGACGACCAGGTTGTTCACGTCGAGCAACAACCCGCAACCGGTGCGGCGCGTCAGCTGGTTGAAGAACTCGGGCTCGCTCATCTCCTGGTCCTGCCAGGCGAGGTAGGCCGACAGGTTCTCGACCAGGATGGGCCGGCGCAGACGCTCCTGCACCTGCGTCACGTTGCGCGTCATCACGTCGAGCGCCTCGCGCGTGAAGGCGAGCGGCAGCAGGTCGTTGGCGTGCAGCAGTTCGGCACCAGCAGCAGCACCAGCAGGGCCGCCCGGCGCGCGGGCGAAGCTGGCATGGTCGGAGACGCGCACCGGCTCGATGCGCTCGGCCAGCCGCGCCAGCCGGTCGAGATGCCACGGGTCGAGCCCGCAGGCCGAGCCGAGCGAGAGCCCGATGCCGTGCAGGCTCACGTCCCAGCGCGAGCGCGCCTCGCGCAGCACGGCCATCGCGGCGCCGCCGTCGGCGAAGAAATTCTCGGAATGCACCTCGACGAAGCCGAGCGGCTGCCCGTGCCACGGGCCGTCCAGCAGCTCGGCATAGTGCGGCTGGCGCAAGCCGATGCCGACCGGGCGGTCGAGCGACGGCAGCGCGGCAGCACTCACCGCCGGCTCACTGCTTCTTGGCTTCTTCGGCGGTCTTGCCGCCCAGGCTCTTGCAGGTGCCCTTGGCGACGTACTTCCATTCGGCGGCATCGGCATCGACCTTGGACTGGCCGGCGCACGAGTGCGAGCCGGTCAGCGTGGCGCAGTCGTTCTGGCCCGCCTTCGCGATGCCGAAGCACTTTTCCTTGGCCTTCTCGTCGGCGGCGTGGGCCTGGCCCAGCAAGCCCAGGGCCAGCACGGAAGCGAGGGCGGACGAAGCGATCAGACGGTTGTTCATGCGGTTCTCCTATCGGGGTTCAGGGATGGCGTCGCCATCGGTGAAAAGATGAAACGACCCGCCTGAGTCGCGCTCGGGCGGGTCGTCTTACATCGGCCGACATCATGCCCGCATGAACGGGCCCCCTGTCACTGGGTGGTTTCCCAACCCCCGCCGAGGGAGCGGATCAAACCCACGGTCGTGGTGGCCCACGTACCGCGCAGCTTCACCGCCTGCCGCTCGATGGTCAGCAGGTCGCGCTGCGCTTCCAGCAGCTGCAGGTAGCTGTCTTCGCCGGCGCGGTAGCGCTTGTCGGCCAACTCCGCGGCGCGGCGCGCCGAGGCCACGGCCGCATCGGTGAAGCCCACCTGCTCGCGCACCGAACGCAGGCCGGACAGGTTGTCCTCCACGTCGGCGAAGGCCGTCAGCACCGACTGCCGGTAGTCGGCCACCGCGCCTTCGAGCTGCGCCTCGGCCCGCTTGACCGCGGCCTTGTTGCGCCCGCCGTCGATGATCGGCAGCGAGAACACCAGGCTGGTCAGCCAGGACTGCGCGTTGGTCTTGAACAGCTCGCTCAGCTCGTTCGACGCATAGCCGCCGTTGGCGGTCAGCGCGAGCGCCGGGAACAGCGCCGACTTCGCGACGCCGACCCGTGCCGTCGCCGCCGCCATGCTGCGCTGCGCGGCCGTCACGTCGGGCCGGCGCTCCAGCAGCGCCGACGGCAGGCCCGGCGGCACCACCGGCACGCTGGCGTCGAGCGCGAGCGGCTGGTTCTCGAAGGCGAAGCCCGACGGGGCCTGGCCGAGCAGCAGCGCGAGCGAATGCTCGATCCGCGCCCGGCTGCCGCGCAACGCGACCACCTCGGCCTGCAGCGTCGACAGCTCGGTGCGCG
>NZ_JBFUGN010000858.1:0-2661 GCF_056402895.1 Rhizobacter sp. P3_B12
CGTGAGCGCTGATGGGCCGCCAGCGGACTGGTACCGAGCCCTCGGGCCAGTGCCAGGCGCCCCTGCAAGAAGGACCGGGTGTAAGACGCTCCAACGCCCGCACCGGAAGCGTTGAGTTCATCTTGGCCAGTGGTCCAGGGTCGGGCATTCGGTCGCACGCGCGCGTAGTCGTAGAACCACTGCAACCTCAGCGCGTCCGCCGCCTGCCAGAACAGCTCGGTGCTGACCAAGTGCGCGCGGTCGCCAGAGAGTTCGCCCTCGCGATAGGCCCTGACGCCATAGATTCCGCTCGCTGACATCTTTTGCGACGAGTCCAGGTTCTTGCTGCTCCATTGCCCTGAGTAAGAAAGCAGCACGCCGGCCTCTGCTCCCAGCCACTGTTTTCGAGACAAGCTGATGTTGATTCGGCCGAAGCTGCCTTCGCTGTTTGCACCCGCTGCATCGATGGCTGCCGACTCCGGATCAAGCTTCAGCGCTCCGCTGCCCACCATCAGCGACGCGCTCGTCGCTCCCCCATTCAGTGTGTTGTCACTTGACTCCAGGGAGATGCTTGCAGTGCCGGCGCGCAACTTCTTTCGGGCTTCTGTTCCGAAGACCCTCACTTCATCCTGAAGGGTCGTGTCGTCGTACTGAAGTTGTGCAGTGCCAGAGAAATTTGATTCTCGGATGAGCGCGTGTGAAAGATAGGCAGAACCGACCGTGGCGCTGCCCCGCGCCTGCAAATCCTTGAACTCTTTACCGAGCTGGTATTGCATGCGCGACCAAGCCAAGCCAATCCGGGTGCTCGCGCTGATCACCGGCAACTGGTAGCTCGCACGTCCGTAGGCAAAGCCACCCCCGCCCGTCTGAGCCCGCAAGCCCACCTGATCTGCCAAGTGGAGCGGGTTGTTGAAGAAAAGGCTTGCGCCCACACGATACGTGCCGGTGTACGGGCTTCCGAAATTGTCAGCGTCAGCCGAGCCGATCATTGCCTTGCCGGGTGCCACGTCGACCAGCAGATCAGTTCCGCCGACGGTGGCTCCGGGGCGCAAGGTCGACCGCACCTCCACACCGGGTAGGTCCTGCAAGGGTTGAAGCGCGTCCCTCAAATCGTGTGCCCTGACCGGCACGCCTTTCTCCAGGGCGTTGATTGGCGACAGCAGCCAAGTCGGAAGGTTCGCTCGGTTCGTCGACTGCACCCGATCCAGTCGACCTTCAATGAGAACAATCTTGACTTCCCCGTTCACGATGTCTTGCGTGGGTACATAGGCACGCGCCACGAGATAGCCATTTCGGCGATAGAAGCGCGTAATGCGATCTGCCAATTGATCGAGGTCACGCATCGACAGGTACTTTCCGATGATGCTGGCCAGCAAAGGCGATACGTCTTGATGTCCCATCAGCTCAGCAGCACCGACGATGCGGATGCCGCTCACCCTGATGCGCTCTTCGCCGCTCGCCGGCTTCGAGAGTGCCGGCTCGGCCGGCGCTGTGGTCGGCGGCTTGGAGAGCGAAGGCACCGTGTCGCGCATGCCTTGCAGCAACGAGCCAGCGTCGGGCGCAGCCTGTGCTGGTCTGCAAACGAGCAATGCCATGGTGAGCAACCCGACGCGAACAAGTTCGGACCTGTGTCGCTCATTCGTCACGGGCGACACCCAGCTTCTTGCGGGAGAGCACCTTGGCGTCGGTCAGGCTCGAAAGGGAGGAGCCCGCTCGCAGATAGATGAACTCCATCGGGCAGTCAGCCCTTTTGGTCGTTGGCATTCGCGTCCCGCACGAGTCGATCCGCAAGCCCCCGGGACGCCCTGCGGTTTGGCCTGCCGCCACATCCACCGTGTTGGCCTCCTGCACCTCATCCAGCGCGTCACGCATGTCAGAAGACGTGGCGGATGAAGGCGGCTGCTGTGGCTGTGGCTGTGGCGAGGGTATTGGGATGTCAACTCCCGGGCTGATGCTGCTGTGGGTGTTGTTGACATATGCAACGCTGTAGTTGGCTCCGCCGTTTCCGTCGGCAATGGCGACGCCCGAGGCGGTGACCGTCTTGCCGGTCCCGGCATTCTTGTCGGTGAAGGCATAGGCACCACCTGCCAGCGTGTCGCTTCCGTAGAGCGATCCCGCGACAACCACCGGGCTTCCGTTGGCCGCGGTCGTACCGTCGTAGGGCTTGATCACATCGCCCGTGCTGACCGTGAGGCTCGCTGGTGTGACGTTCGCGCTGAGCCCGGTGGGCTGCACGAGCACGTAGTTGCCGGCGTCGGCACCATTCAACAGGTAGCCGGTCACGGTCACCGCCTTGCCGTTGCCCACGTTCTTGCTGGCGAAGCTGCCGCTGCCCGTGCCGGCCACGCTGACGCTGTCGCCGGCCAAGCCGGTCACGGTGGCGCTGCCGCTAAGGCTGGCCGCAGTCGTCGCGTCGTAGACCTTGCTGGTGGCGGCCACGCCGCTCACCGTGAGGCTCGCTGGCGTGAGGTTCGCGCTCAGTCCGGCGGGCTGCACGAGCACGTAGTTGCCGGCGTCGGCCCCGCTCAGCAGGTAGCCGGTCACGGTCACCGCCTTGCCGTTGCCCACGTTCTTGTCGGCGAAGCTGCCGCTGCCCGTGCCGGCCACGCTGACGGTGTCGCCGGCCAGGCCGGTCACGGTGGCGGTGCCGCTGAGGGCCGCCGCCGTCGTCGCGTCGTAGAC
>NZ_JBFUGN010000859.1:0-2659 GCF_056402895.1 Rhizobacter sp. P3_B12
GTTCGAGCCCGAGGCGCTGAAGCAGTCGGTGCAGCGCATGCTCGGCTTCCACCCCGAGCGGCTGTACCTCACGCACTATGGCTGTGTCGAGGGGGTGCCGCGGCTCGGCGAGATGATGCTGGCGCAGGTCGACGAGATCGTCGCGCTCGGCGAGCGGCTGCGCCCGCTGCCGGCGCCAGAACGCCACGCCGCGCTGATGGCCGGCCTCGCGGCGCTCTACACGGCGCGGCTGCAGCGCCTGGGCAGCAGCGTGCCGCGCGACGACGCGCTGGCGCTGCTCGCGATGGACCTGGAGCTGAACGCGCAGGGCATCGGCATCTGGCTCGACCGCGCGCGCTGATATCCTCGGCGCCTCTCGGATTCGCGCGGCCGAGCCGCGCCGCGCACCATGATCGTCGGCATCGACCTCGGCACGACCAACAGCCTGATCGGCATCTTCCAGGGCGGGCGGCCGCAGCTGGTACGCAACGTGCACGGCGACTTCTCCACGCCCTCGGCGGTCAGCCTCGATGACGAAGGCCGCACGCTGGTCGGCCTGGCCGCCCGCGAGCGCGCCAGCACCCACCCCGACCGCACCGCGCAGGGCTTCAAGCGCTGGATGGGCAGCGACCGCAAGCTGCGCCTGGGCACGCGCGACTTCCGCCCCGAGGAGCTGTCGGCGCTGGTGCTGCAATCGCTGAAGGCCGATGCCGAGGCGCTGCTCGGCGAGCCGGTGACCGAGGCGGTGATCACCGTGCCGGCGTACTTCAACGAGGCGCAGCGCCGCGCCACCCGCACCGCCGGCGAACTGGCCGGGCTGACGGTGGAGCGGCTGCTCAACGAGCCGACCGCCGCCGGGCTGGCCTACGGCCTGCAGGAGCGCATCGACCACAGCAGCTTCCTGATCTTCGACCTGGGCGGCGGCACCTTCGATGTCTCGGTGCTCGAGTACTTCGACGGCGTCGTCGAGGTGCGGGCGAGCGCCGGCGACACGCGGCTCGGCGGCGAGGATTTCGTGCAGGCGCTGGGCCGGTTGTTCGTCGAGCGCTGCGACGGCCTGAAGCCCGCCGAGCGCGAGGCGCTGATGCAGGGCGGCGCCTGGTGGCGTGCCGCCGAGCAGGCCAAGCGCAACCTGAGCGATGCCGACAGCGCCGTGATGTCGCTGGTGCACCAGGGCCGGCGCCTCGAGTGCGCGATCACGCGGGCCGATTTCGAATCCGCGAGCGCCGAGCTGCTGCAGCGCCTGCGCCGCCCGATCGAGCGCGCGCTGTACGACGCGAAGATCGATGCCGCCGCGCTCGACGAGGTGGTGCTGGTCGGCGGCGCGACGCGCATGCCGATGATCCGCCAGCTGACGACGCGGCTGTTCCAGCGCCTGCCGTTGCGCACCATCGATCCCGACCTCGCGATCGCGCAGGGCGCCGCGGTGCAGGCCGGGCTGAAGGCGCGCGACGCCGCGCTCGCCGAGGTGGTGCTGACCGACGTGATGCCGTACTCGCTGGGCATCGTCGCGTCGCAGCAGGTCGGCGACACGATGGTGGCCGACCGCTTCTCGCCGATCATCGAGCGCAACACGCCGGTGCCGGTGTCGCGCGTCGGCGTCTACTCGACGGTGGTCGACCACCAGAAGAGCATCCGCGTCGACATCCGCCAGGGCGAATCGCCGGTCGGCTCCGAGAACCTGGCGCTGGGCGTGCTCGATGTCGACGTGCCGCCCCGCCCGGCCGGCGCGGCGACGCTGGAGGTGCGCTTCACCTACGACGCGAACGGCCTGCTCGACGYCGACGCCCGCGAGACCGCCAGCGGCCGCATCACCAACACGCTGATCCACAACACCTCGACGCAGATGGACGCCGCGGCGGTCGCGGCGGCACTCGAACGGCTGAAGCTGCTGAAGCGCCACCCGCGCGACGAGGACGAGAACCGCTACCTGCTGGAGCGCGCGAAGCGCCTGTACGAAGACCGGCTGGGCGAGGAGCGCAACGCGCTGCAGGCCTGGATGGCGCAGTTCGAAGCGGCACTCGACACGCAGGACGCGCGCACGGTGCGCAACGCGCGCCAGCAGTTCCGGCAGGCGCTGGACAGCATCGACGGCGGCTTCCGCTTCTGACCGGCGGGGCCACGATGCACGATTGGCAGGTGCTGGGGCTGGCGGAGCCCACCGACGACCTCGCGCTGATCAAGCGCAGCTATGCCGCGAAGCTGAAGGTGACGCGGCCCGACGACGACGCGCTCGCCTACCAGGCGCTGCGCGAGGCCTATGACCGGATGGTCGCGTGGGCACGGCATCGGCAGGCGCTGCGGGCCGAAGCGCTGGTGACCGCGACCGCCCCCGACCCGGCACCCGTTGTGTCCGTGATACCCGTTGAACCGTCGACCGAGCCGGCCGTCATTTCGGTACCGGCCGAGATGCCGACCGCGCAATCCCTGTCCCCCGAAGCCCTGTGCGAGCTCGTCACCCGCACCGTGCCGCAAGGCCCGGCCGCGCTCGAGGCGCTGGTGCCGGTGTTGCGCCGGCAGCTGAACGACCTGCCGCTGGGCCAGGAGGCCGAGGCCTCGGCACGCTTCGCCGACCTGGTGCTGCGCACCCCGCTGCTGCCGTCCGCGCTGCTGCTGATGCTGCAGGCCCACTTCGACTGGCTGGACGATTTCCGCACCGTGCGCCTGATCGGTGCGTGGC
>NZ_JBFUGN010000860.1:0-2655 GCF_056402895.1 Rhizobacter sp. P3_B12
GCGAAGACGCTGCCGCCGCGCCCGCCATCACCCCCGTTCGGTCCACCGAACGGAATGAACTTCTCGCGGCGAAAGCTCATGCAGCCATTGCCGCCGTTGCCTGCCGCCACATCGATGGTCGCTTCGTCTACGAATTTCATGATCTCGCCCACAGGCCACCGCACCGCCAGAGGCTGCATGGTAGGCCACCGGTCGTCCGGCGACCGGAAAAAACAAAAGCCCCGGGTGACCGGGGCTCGGGATCAACGCCGGCTGCGCGAGGCAGCCGCAGCTCACGCTGCCGTCTTGACGCTGACCGTCTGGCGGTTGCGCGGGCCCTTGATGGCGAAGCTGACTTCACCATCGACCAGTGCGAACAGCGTGTGGTCCTTGCCGATGCCGACGTTCTGACCGGCATGGAACTTCGTGCCGCGCTGGCGGACGATGATCGAACCGGCCGGAATCTGCTGGCCACCAAAGGCCTTGACGCCGAGCATCTTCGGTTGGGAATCGCGGCCGTTCCGTGTGGAACCGCCGCCTTTTTTCTGTGCCATGGTGTGACTCCTTGATCAGCCGACGATCGCAGTGATTTCGATCTCGGTGAAGTTCTGGCGGTGACCTTGCCGCTTCTGGTAGTGCTTGCGACGACGCATCTTGAAGATGCGCACCTTGTCGTGCCTGCCTTGCGCCACCACGGTGGCCTTCACGCTTGCGCCCGCAACCAAGGGAGTCCCGATCTTCAGGTCAGCGCCGTTTCCGACAGCCAACACCTGGTCGATCGTGATCTCTTGGCCAACATCCGCAGCAATCTGTTCTATCTTGATCTTTTCGCCTGCAGCAACTTTTTCTTGTTTGCCGCCGGTTTTTATGACCGCGTACATATCAGCCCTTTCGATGAATTCCGCCAGGGGCTGGGCTCTCGATCAGCTCGATCTCTTGATCTGCTCGATTACCGGCACCCCATGCGCGAACCCTGCAGGAAATGCAGAGCCCGCGAGTCTATCACGCGCCGCCAAGCCGGGGAAAGCCCGACACCAGCGATGAGCCATTCACCGAGCGGGCAATCCTGCACAAATCGGTGGCACGCGCCTGCTTCCTATAATTTCGCGCAACCACCCGAGCCTTCCGTGCAGACCTCCACCACGCATCCCACCAGTCCCGTGCCCGACATCGCGCAACTCATGGCACCGGAAATGAGCGAGGTCGATCAGGTGATCCGGCAGCGCCTGTCCTCCGACGTTGCCCTGATCAACCAGATTTCCAACTACATCATCAGCGCCGGTGGAAAGCGCATTCGCCCGATGCTGGTGTTGCTGTTTGCCAACGCGCTGGGCTTTCGGGGGCCGGAGCGGTTCGAGCTGGCCGCGATCGTCGAATTCATCCACACGGCAACGCTGCTGCATGACGATGTCGTCGATGAGTCGGAGCTTCGCCGTGGCCGGGCAACCGCCAATGCGTTGTTCGGCAACGCGGCCAGCGTGCTCGTCGGCGACTTCCTCTATTCGCGCGCCTTCCAGATGATGGTGTCGGTCAACCGCATGCGGGTGCTCGAAGTCCTGGCCGACGCGACGAACGTGATCGCCGAGGGCGAGGTGCTGCAGCTGATGAACATGCACGACCCGGATATCGCGGTCGACGACTACCTGCGGGTCATCCGGTTCAAGACGGCCAAGCTGTTCGAGGCCAGCGCGAGACTGGGTGCGGTGCTGTCAGATGCGCCGCCGCACATCGAAGAGGCCTGCGCGAGCTACGGTCGAGCGCTCGGGACGGCCTTCCAGCTGGTCGACGACCTGCTCGACTATGAAGGCGCGACCGAGCAACTGGGCAAGAACGTCGGCGACGACCTGCGCGAAGGAAAGCCGACGCTGCCGCTGCTGCTGGCCATGGAACGCGGCAGCGCAGAACAACGCGCCGTGGTGCGCCATGCGATCGAGCACGGAGAGGTGGATCGCCTGGCGGAAATCGTCGAGATCGTCCGCCTCACCGGTGCGCTGGACGCCACGCGGCAAGCTGCGCGCGACGAGGCCGACAAGGCACGCACGAGTCTCTTGTCGCTGCCCGACTCGAAACACCGCGAAGCTCTGCTAGAATTGTGTTTTCGATCGATCGACAGGTCGTTCTGAGACCCCCGAATCAGAACACTGCGACTTGTTTGTCATCAGGTGCCTCGCGATGCTCGCGGGTTCGCACCGGAAGATCGGGGTGTAGCTTAGCCTGGTAGAGCGCTACGTTCGGGACGTAGAGGCCGGAGGTTCGAATCCTCTCACCCCGACCAGTTTTTCGGCAGTCCTCGCTGCCGTTGTCCATCAAGTTGTTCCTCAGGTTGGATCCTCAGTCGCCGTCACCCTGACGCAATCTGTTGCACGCGATCCGGCTGCTTGGCGTGACTTCTTGACCGCTCCCGGGCCGGCTTCGGTTTACAGTGCCACATGAATCGGCGATCATCGTCCGATCGTCGACTTGTTTTTTGCACGAAACCTGCCTGTGGACACTCTTGCCGMAGCCCCCCAATCTGCACTTTCCGGCGTTGCCCGGGTCCTGGTGCATGCAGGCAAGCTGAATGCAAAGACCGCGGAAGACCTGGTCAAGTCCTCGAAGGACAAGAAAGCCAGCTTCGTTGCATCGGTCATCGCCGCCGGCGCGGTCTCCCCCGCCGATCTGGCGCACACCCTGGCC
>NZ_JBFUGN010000861.1:0-2646 GCF_056402895.1 Rhizobacter sp. P3_B12
GGCCACCGTTGAAGGAATCCTGGCGCGCACCGTCGCTTCGTCGACCGCATCGCCGCTGCGCACGATGGCCGCGACGACTTCGCCCAATGCCTTGCGGTAGCGAAGCCGGAAGGCGTCGGGCGGGACCAGGTCGCGCGTGACCGCGACATACTGCTGGCACGAATGCCCATAGGCCGAGACGAAGATGTCGCGCAGCAGTTCAATGCGGTTCAGTTCGTAGACGCCCAGCAGCGCGTCCACGTAGTCCTGCTGAGGTACCTCGATGAACGACAGCGGGCACAGGTTGTGGCGGATGAACGGGATGTTGGCGGCCAGCCGGGACACGCGCTTGTTCACGTCCTCGAAGGGTTGCAGGTAGGGCACGTGCACCATCAGGAAGAAGGCCTGCTCGAAGGGATCCCGGACGTCCGCGGCCGTCTGCACGACGATGTCGAACAGGGCCTGCAGTTGCTGTTGCGGGCCCGGCGGCAGGTACACGCTGCCGCCGATCCCGACGCCGCAGCGGCGGATGCGGCCCACGGCCGACGGGTCGGCCATCAGGCCGTCCGACAGGAGCGCGTGCAGCCTGATGAGCGTGGCTGGCGTCAGGCTCGCGTGCTCCGGGTCTCGCACCAGGTATTCGATGGCCTCCTTGTGGTTGAGGATCATCTGGGTTTCCAGCGCGTCCTTGCCTTCGGCTGCCTGGCCGAACGCGATCAGCCGCTCGGTGTCGAGGCGGCTGTAGGTGTTGCCTTCCAGCCGGGAGGAGGCCCATGACAGGTCGATCAGCAGCCTGGCGAGGATGTCCTTGGCAAACGTGCCGGCCGGCGCCTGCTCCGAGGGAGATTTCCCCATCGCATGCAACCGGTCGCGCAATCCTTGCGGCAAGTAGGCCGTCTGGTTGGGGAGGTAGTTCTCCAGGAACGCGAGGTTGTAGCCCACCGGCCGGCGCTGCAGGCGTGGCAGGCGGACGTAGGCCCGGATCTCTTCGCCTTCCGGGGATATGGTCGCAGTGGCCGCGGCGATGGCGCGGGACCTGTCGGTACGGCCGTAAGAGGGAAGCGGTTCGGCGACCCCGACGGGTCGTGCCAGGTAGCGCGTCGACCGCGCATCCCCCTGCACGTCGATTCGCTTCTGTTCGACGAGCGCAGCCAGTCGGCGCTGCAGGGTTCGGCGCTTGGTCTGCTCACCCAGCGCCTGGGATATCGCGTCAACACCGATGCCTGCGGGATGCGCGGCAATCAGCGCGACCAGGCGATCGAACTCGTGTTGTGGCGTGATTCGTGGCATTCGCGTCAATTCCGGTGAGGAATCGCGCCAGTATTGCGCCACTCGAAGTGGCGCGCAAGCCATTTATCGCGCCATATCCTCCATCGCCGACACGATCGCCCCCGGCGTCGTGACCCAGATCTCGCGGTGGTGGTCCATCACATGCCGCAGTGCGCGCCGCAGGTGGCGCAGCCGGTACGGCTGGCCGACGATGTACGGGTGCAGCGCGATGCCCATCACCAGCGGCTGGCGCTGCGACTGCTCCAGCATCTCGTCGAACTGGTCGATGATCATCTGCGCGAAGTCCTTCGCGTCCATCTGCCGCGCGATCACCATCGGGATGTCGTTCAGCTCCTGCGGGTAGGGCACCGACCACAGCGAGCCGCCGCGCGTGCGCAGGCGCACCGGCTGGTCGTCGTGGCACCAGTTCAGCGTGTAGTGGAAGCCTGCCTCGGCCAGCAGGTCGGGCGTGAGGTGGCTCTCCGAGATCCACGGCGACAGCCAGCCGCGCGGCGCGAGCGCATGGCGGCGCGTCATCGTGTCGCGGCAGTGCTCGATCAGCGCGCGCTCATCGGCCTCGGGCAGCGAGCCCTGGCGGATCGAGTTGGTGTGGCCGTGCGCGATCATCTCGTCGCCGCGCTGCACGCAGGCATCCACCAGCACCGGGCTCAGCTCGTACAGCGCGGTGTTCAGGATCACGCCGGCCGGCATCGCGAGCTGGTCGAACAGCTCCAGGCAGCGCCACGCACCGACGCGGTTGCCGTACTCGCGCCAGCTGTGGTTCAGCACGTCGGGGTGYGGCGACGCCGGGCCGAGCGATGCGCCCAGTCCTTCGCCGAACGCGAAGTCTTCCAGGTTGAAGCCGAGGTACACCGCGAGCCGCTGCCCGTTGGGCCAGCGGAAATCCGGCCGCTGCGTGATCGCCGAGTAGTCGAAGCGGCCGTGCGTGCGCAGCGGGCCGAAGCGGGGGTCCGGGGCAGGGTGGGTCATGCCGACGGCCRAAGCAAGCTGCGCACCACCGTCACCGTGCAGTCCGACTGCGCGACCACCTCGGCCGACACGCTGCCCAGGTAGCGGCGCAGCCCGCCGCTGCTGCGCGCGCCCATCACGATGTGGTCGACCTGGTTCTTGCGCGCGTAGTCGACGATCGCGCCGGCCGCATCGGGCGCCTCGAGCACGTGGAAGGTCACGCGCCCGGCCTGCTCGGGGCGCGTGGCCTCCAGGTCCTGCAGCAGCGGGCGCGCCCAGTGCTTCAGCTGCACCAGCAGGCCGACGTGCTTGCTGCCGCCGTCCTTGTCGAGCAGCTCGTCCATGCCGATGCGGTTGATCTTCAGCACCGCCAGGCACGCGAGGCGCGCGCCGGGCTCGGTGTGCAGCAGCCGCTGCACGGTGTCGCGC
>NZ_JBFUGN010000862.1:0-2645 GCF_056402895.1 Rhizobacter sp. P3_B12
GTACTACGCGATGGCCGACGTGGCGTTGCTCGGCGGCAGCTTCGCGCCGCTGGGCGGGCAGAACCTGATCGAGGCGGCGGCCTGCGGCTGCCCGGTCGTGATGGGGCCGCACACCTTCAATTTCGCGCAGGCCGCGGAACTCTCGCAGGCGGCCGGCGCGGCGCTGCGGGTGGCGGACATGGCCGCAGGGGTCGACACGGCCTGTGCCTTGCTCGACAGCCCGGAGCGCGAGCAGCGCGCCGCGCAGGCGAGGGCGTTCGCGGCGGCGCACCGTGGTGCGGCACGGCGGATGACGGGCTACCTGCTGCGGTGGTTGCCGGTGAAGGCTGTCTCCTGAGCAAGACAGGTCCTTGAACACCGTTCGCCCTGAGCCTGTCGAAGGGCCGGACTGAGCTTGTCGAAGGCCTTGCGCGCTTCGGMTGCRACCCTTCGACACGGGCCCTCGACAAGCTCGGTCCCTGCTCAGGGCGAACGGGGGGAACTGCATCTTCGCGGTGACCTCCCCCGGCATCGGATGATCGTCCGATGGTGCCTGCCCCTCGTTGAGAGGACAGTCCGTGCTCTGTCATCTCACCCGGAGCACACCATGAACCTCGTCAAGCTGGCCGCCCTCGGCCTCACCGCTTCCATCGTCGCCGCCTCGGCCGGCGCGGCCACCCCGGCTGCGGCCGACGCTGCGAAACCCAGCGTCGTGATCGTCCACGGCGCGTTCGCCGACGGCTCCGACTGGGCCAAGGTCGTGCCGCTGCTGCAGGCCAAGGGCCTGAACGTCGTCGCGGTGCAGAACCCGCTGAGCTCGCTGGCCGACGATGTCGCCGCCGCGAAGCGCGCGATCGATGCGCAACCCGGCAAGGTCGTGCTGGTCGGCCACTCGTGGGGCGGCGTGGTCATCACCGAAGCGGGCGACAACCCGAAGGTCGCCGGCCTGGTCTACATCGCCGCCTTCGCACCGGACGCCGGCCAGTCGGTCGGCGATGTCGGCAAGGGCTTCGCACCCGGTGCCGGCCTGGCCCACCTGAAGGCCGATGGCGGTGGCTTCCTGTCGCTGACGCAGGAAGGCATGAGCAAGCACTTCGCGCAAGACCTGCCGGCCGCCACGACCGCGGTGATGGTTGCGACGCAGGGCCCGATCCAGGCGAAGGCCTTCGAGCAGAAGGTGTCGGTCGCTGCGTGGAAGCAGAAGCCGTCGTGGTACCTGGTCGCCGACAACGACCACATGATCGTGCCGGAGCAGCAGCGCGCGATGGCCAAGGCGATCAACGCCAAGGTCTCGAGCGTCGCCAGCAGCCACGTGCCGCAGCAATCGCAGCCGGCCCAGGTGGCGGCG
This sequence comes from Rhizobacter sp. P3_B12, assembly GCF_056402895.1. NCBI lineage: Bacteria > Pseudomonadati > Pseudomonadota > Betaproteobacteria > Burkholderiales > Sphaerotilaceae > Rhizobacter > Rhizobacter sp. P3_B12. Next base: position 1,328 of record NZ_JBFUGN010000862.1, read on the forward strand.
GTGATCCTGGACGCGGTGCAGGCCGCCCGCTGATCGCGGCATGATGCAGGGGCCTGCCGCACGCGGCGGGCCCCTTTCCATTTCCAGAGTCCTTCGACCGATGTCCTCCCCGTCCGCCGCGCTGCCYGATGCCCGCGTCACCGTCTTCGATGCCGTCAAGGCGCTCGCCTTCGTCGGCRATCTCAGCATGGGCCAGCCGGTCGACCACTCGGCGCGCACCGCGTGGATCGCGGCCCAGCTCGCGGCGGCACTCGGCCTCGAGGGCGGCGCGAGCTCGCACGCCGCCTACGTCTCGCTGCTGCGCTGGTCGGGCTGCAYCGCGAACGCGCCGGAGTTCTCCGAGCTGATGGGCGACGACGTCGGCGGCCGGCGCGCGATGCTCGCGGCCGGGCTGCCGGCGCACCTGGCCGGCTCGATGGCGCCGGTGGCGCAGATCCACTGCGAGGTGTCCGGCGACGTGGCGCGCACGCTGGGCATGCCGCTGGCCGTCGAGCTGCCGCTGCGCCGCATCTTCGAGCGCCCCGACGGCCACGGCCAGCCGAACGGCCTGCGCCCGCCCGACATCCCGGTCGAGGTGTTCATCGTCTCGGCCGCGAGCGACCTGGAGATCTTCAGCCGCGTCTACGACCTCGAGCGGGCGCTGAGCTACCTTGCCTCGCGCGCCGATGCGGCCTACCCCGCCGAGGTGGTCGAGGCGGTGCGCCGCCACGCGGTCGACTGGCTGCACACGCTGGAGCAGGACCCGGCCTGCGTCGACACCGCGCCCGTCATCGGCACCGACACGACCTCGCTCGAACTGATCGCCGACGTGATCGACCTGAAGCTGCCATGGCTGACCGGCTACTCGCGCCGCGTCGCGCAGGTGGCTGCCGACTGTGCCGAGCGCCTGGGCCTGCCGGCGCCGTCGCGCCAGCGGCTGTACCGCGCGGGCCTGGTGCAYGGCATGGGCCGTGCGGCGGTGCCGAACGCGCTGTGGGACCAGCCCGGCACGCCGAGCGAATCGGCGATGGAACGGCTGCGGCTGGTGCCGTACTGGACCGCGCGGGCCGCGCGCCGCATCGGCAGCCTGGCCGCGGAGGCCGAGCTCGCCTCGCATGCCGACGAGCGGCTCGACGGCTCCGGCTTCTTCCGTGGCGTGTCGGGCACGGCGATCGGCCCCGAGGCCCGCGTGCTCGCGGTGGCGACGCAGGCGGTGATGCTGCAGACCGCGCGCCCGGGCCGGGCCGCGCTGTCGTTCGACGAGGCGCTGGCGCAACTGCAGCGCGAGGCGCAGCGCGGGCTGTTCGATGCCGACGTGGTGGCCGCGCTGGGCGGTGCG
>NZ_JBFUGN010000863.1:0-2645 GCF_056402895.1 Rhizobacter sp. P3_B12
GTGCCGCGGTCGCGAAGCGATCCTGCGGCTTCTTCGCCATCGCGCGCGCGACGATGCCGTCGTAGAAATCGGGCCGCGGCGCGATGTCGATGCGGCTCGGCGGCGTCGGCGTGTCGTTCATCACCTTGTACATCACCGCCTCGGGCGAGCCGCGGAACGGCGACTGGCCGACCAGCATGCCGTACAGCAGCACGCCGGCCGCGAACACGTCGACCCGGTGGTCCACGTTCTCGCCGACGTACTGCTCCGGCGCCATGTAGCCGGGCGTGCCGATCGTCGAGGTCATCAGCGTCAGCACCTGCGATTCGATGCGCGCGATGCCGAAGTCGGTCACCTTCAGCTGGCCGGCATTCGTCACCATCAGGTTGGCCGGCTTGATGTCGCGGTGCCACACGCCGTGGCGGTGTGCGCAATCGAGCGCGTCGAGCAGCTGGTCCATCAGCTTCAGGATGTCGACCTCGGGCAGGCGTGGCGTGGCCGCGAGGATCTTCGACAGCGTGCGGCCCTCGACGTACTCCATCGCGATGAACGCGGTGTCGTCGTCTTCGCCGTACTCGTAGATCGGCACGATGTTCGGGTGCGACATGCGCCCGACCGCCTGCGCCTCGTTGCGAAAGCGCTCGGCGGTCGACGACCCCGACAGGTCTTCGCCGACCAGGTGCTTGCGGATCGTCTTGATCGCCACCGGCCGCTGGATGATCGGATCGAACGCCTTGTACACCACACCCATGGCACCTTCGCCGATCACGCCGGTGATCGGGTACTTGCCGAGTTGCTCAGGGTGTTTCATGGCCGCGCGAGGTATTTCACTCCAGGAGCTTCAAGGCGTGCACGAGGCTCTTGCGCATGCGCGCGAAGGATTCGGCCAGAACGCCGATTTCGTCACGCGATTTCGTGTTGAACTCCGGCGCGTCGAGCTCGCCCAGGCTGACCCGGTCGGACAGCGTCGACAGCCGGCTCACCGGCCGGATCACGAGCTGCCACAGCATCAGGTTCAACGCCAGCACGATCAGCAGGAACACGCCGGCCAGCAGCGCCAGCACGACGCGGAAGGCGCGGTCCGCGCGCTCCAGCGGCACCGACATCGGCACCGAGACGATCTGCGCGCCCAGCACCTCGGTCATGGTCCAGCCGAAGCCGTTGGCCGGGCCGTACTTGTCGACCATCGGCTTGGGCGCCGCCTCGACCGTGCTGTGGCAGCGCAGGCACACCGGGTTCGACAGCTTGATCGGCCGGGCGATGTAGGTGACCGGGCCCGACGGCGTCACGCGCTGGCCGACGAACTCGGTGCGCTCGGGGCTCTGGCGGAACTGCTGGATCACGTCTGCCTCCCAGTCCTGCGCGCGGTCGCGCGGGTTGGTCGGGTTCAGCATCGCCGGCTTGTAGGCGTACTCCGGGTGGTCCTTGCGCAGCGTGTTCAGCACCTCGGTCGACGAGTAGGCCGGCACCGACTGCGGCAGGAAGGTGTACTTCATCTGCGTCTCCAGCAGCGGCGCGATCTGCGTCGCGGTGTAGGAGCTCACGGCCAGCGCGTTCTCCATCAGCAGCCGCGCGCGGTCCAGCACTTCGTCGTGGGCGTTCTGCTGCAGCAGCGCGCGGGCGATGTAGCCCGCGGCCCCCAGGCCGAGCGCGAACACGATCAGGAACACCAGGTTGAATTTGAGCAGCAGCTTCATGGGGCCTCTTGGGGGTGGTGCCGGGACTTACGTGAGGGATGACGAAACGGACGCACAGGTCGGCGTCATGGTCGGGATTCGACCTTCCTGGGCAGGTACTTTTCCGGGAACAGCGTGCGGTCCCACTCCGGGTGGGCGCGCAGCGTGCCGACCAGGCCGCGCCGGAAATCCGCGTTGCGGGCCTCGCCCTTCCAGCGCAGCACGAAGCCCGCCCGCAGGCCGGCCTCGGCATCGATCCAGGCCGCCACGTCGTCGTAGGCGATGCCCGACAGCCGCGTCGGATCGACCTCGCGCGTCTTGAAACGCTCGAGCCGCGACGGCAGCGTGTCGAGGAAATCCTTGGGCACGCGCTGGATGAAGGCCGCGGTGGGGCGCGGCGCGACGCTCGCGCGGGCCGCGCCGGCGCGGGTCAGGAACTGCTCGCCCTTCAGCGTGACGTTGCCGAGCGGCCGGCCGTCGAGCAACTCGGTGAGCGCGACCTCGCCGGCCTCGGCGAACACGTTGGCGTCCTGCGGCTGCACCAGCACGACGGCGCGCTGCGCGATCGCGCTCGCATCGAACAGCGGCGTGTTGAAGACGGGGCTCGCGAGCGATGCCGGCGCCGTCACCTTGACCCAGCCCTGCAGCAGGTAGAAGCGGCCCGGGGCGCGGCTGGCGAGTTTCGGCGCGATCTGCAGCCGGGTGGCGGGGCCGAGGTCGGCGATCAGGCCGTCGGGGAACTCGATGCGCAGCAAGCGGCCCTGGGTGCCGGTCTCGACGATGTCCTCGCGCAGCAGGCGCACGCCTTCGGCCGGCGCGTAGCGCGCGGCCTCACGGACCAGCACGGCTTCGCCGTCGACGATGGTCAGCGTCGCGAGCGGGGCGGCCGGCGGCGCGGCGCTCGCGAACAGCGGGACAGTGAGCAGCAAGCTCCACAACGATCTCAGCCACATGGGCGCACCTTCGCTTCGTGGGCGTGGGTTTTGGGGC
>NZ_JBFUGN010000864.1:0-2643 GCF_056402895.1 Rhizobacter sp. P3_B12
CGCACACGGTGCTCGACCTGTGCACCGGCAACGGCAGCCTGGCGGTGATCGCCGCGCTGGCCTACCCCGACGTGGTCGTCGACGCGGCCGACCTCTCCGACGACGCGCTGGCGGTGGCCCGCATCAACGTCGACAAGCACAAGCTCGGCAAGCGCATCACGCTGCTGCAGTCGGATTTGCTCGCGAGCGTCGGCGGGCCGTACGACCTGATCCTGTGCAACCCGCCCTACGTCAACAGCACCAGCATGGCGGCGCTGCCCGAGGAATACCGCCATGAGCCTGCCCTGGCGCTGGCCGGCGGCGACGACGGCATGGACCTGGTGCGCCGCATCCTGCGCGACGCGCCGGCGAAGATGACGCCCGAGGCGGTGCTGCTGCTGGAGATCGGCAACGAACGCCCGCACTTCGAGCATGCCTTCCGCAAGCTGGAAGTGGCCTGGCTCGACACCAGCGCCGGCGACGATCAGGTCTTGCTCGTCACCCGCGAAGCGCTCGTGCGCTGGAATCGCTAGCCGGCCGCCAATGCGCGTGCGAAATCGGCGCGCAGATCCTCATGGTCTTCAATCCCCACCGACACGCGGATCAGCGAATCCGCGATGCCCATCGCTTGCCGCCGCTGCGCGCCCATCTCCCAGAAGATGGTGTGCGCCACGGGGATCGCGAGCGTGCGGTTGTCGCCCAGGTGGCTCGACTTGATCACCACCTGCAACGCATCGAGGAAGGCCAGGCAGTCGCGCGAATCGTCGAGCTCGAAGCTCATCAGCRTGCCGCCGGCCTTGAACCAGCGCTTTGCGTTGGCGTGCTGCGGGTGGTTCTCGAGCCCGGGGTGGTTGACGCGCTTGACGCCCGGCTGCGCGGCCAGCCACGTGGCCAGGCGCAGCGCGTTGTCGCAGGCGCGGTCCATGCGCAGCGCGAGCGTCTCGGCACCGGTGGCGATGCGGTGCGCCGCATCGGCCGCGAGCGTCGCGCCGATGTCGCGCAGCCCGCGCTTGCGGATCTGCAGCAGGCCCCAGCCGCGCGGGTCGCCCTTCTTGTACGGCTCGGCGATGTTGGCGAAACTGGCCCAGTCGAACACCCCGGTGTCGGTGACCGCGCCGCCCAACGCGTTGCCGTGGCCGCCGATCGACTTGGTCAGCGAGTTGACGACCAGCCCGGCGCCCACCGCCTTCGGGCGGAACAGGTAGGGCGTCGTCATCGTGTTGTCGACCACGTACAGCAGCTTCCGTTCGCCGCACAGCCGGCCGATCGCCTCCAGGTCGGCGACCTGCGTACCGGGGTTCGCGATCGTCTCGACGAACACCATGCGCGTGCGCGGCGTGATCGCGCGCTCGACGTCTGCCGCATCGGTCGCGTCGACCAGCGTCACGCCGCAGCCCAGGCCCTCCAGCGTGTTCAGCAGGCTGGCGGTGTTGCCGAACAGGAAGCGGCTCGCGACGATGTGGTCGTCGCGCTTCAGCAGCGCGAGCGTCAGCGACGCGATCGCCGCCATGCCGGTCGCGAAGCTCACCGTGCCGACGCCGTCTTCCAGCATCGTCAGCTTGGTTTCCAGCGCCACGTTGGTCGGATTGCCCTGGCGCGCGTAGACATGCCCGCTGCGTTCGCCCTGGAATACCGACACCAGTTCACGCGCCGTCTCGTAACCGAAGGCCGACGAGGGGTGCAGCGGCTTGTGCGTGGCACCATGCTCGACGCCGCCGCGGCGATCCGCGTGCAGCAGCCGGGTGGTCAGGCCCTCGCTCCGGCCGCTTTCGGTGCTCTTTTCCATGCTTTTTTCCCGTTGGTGAGTTACCCATGATTGTCATCAAGAACGTCACGCTGCGACGCGGCACCAAGGTCGTGCTGCAGGACGCGAGCGTCACGCTGCAGCCCGGCGAGAAGGTCGGCCTGGTCGGGCGCAATGGCGCGGGCAAGTCCTCGCTGTTCTCGCTGCTGACGCACCGGCTGCAGTCCGACGCCGGCGACGTGGCCATCCCGCCGCGCTGGCTGGTCGGCGAGGTCGCGCAGTCGATGCCGGAGACCGACGATCCGGCCACCGATTTCGTGCTGGAGGGCGACACCCGGCTGAATGCCGCGAACGCCGCGCTGGCCGCGGCCGAGGCGGCCGACGACGGCCATGCGATGGCCGAGGCGCACCAGCTGATCGCCGAGGCCGGCGGCTTCGAGGCCCGCCCGCGCGCGCAGGCGCTGCTGATGGGCCTGGGCTTCCGCGTCGACCAGCTCGACGAGCCGGTCAACAGCTTCTCGGGCGGCTGGCGCATGCGGCTGCAGCTGGCGCGCGCGCTGATGTGCCCGGCCGACCTGATGCTGCTCGACGAGCCGACCAACCACCTGGACCTCGATGCCCTGGTGTGGCTGGAGGCCTGGCTGCAGCGCTACGAGGGCACGATGATCGTGATCAGCCACGACCGCGAGTTCCTCGATGCGATCACCCGGGTGACGCTGCACCTCGACGAGACGCGCCTGACCCGTTACACCGGCAACTACACCGCGTTCGAGGAGATGCGCGCCGAACGGATGATGCAGGCGCAGGCCAACTTCGCGAAGCAGCAGGAGCGCATGGCCCACCTGCAGAAGTTCATCGACCGCTTCAAGGCCAAGGCCAGCAAGGCCAAGCAGGCGCAGAGCCGCGTGAAGGCGCTGGCG
>NZ_JBFUGN010000865.1:0-2640 GCF_056402895.1 Rhizobacter sp. P3_B12
CGGTCACGCAGAGCGAGCAGGCCCAGCTCGCACGCCGCTGGCTGCCCGAGGATGCCGACGGCGCACCGCACAACGTGATGCTGACCGATGCCGAGCGCCGCTGGGTCGATGCGCACGGCCGCATCCGGGTCGGCTACGACGCCGCCTTCGCACCGATCACGCTGCGCAACGACCTGACCCAGCTGCGCGGGCTGGGTGCCGACTTCCTCCGGCTGGCCGCCGGCAAGGTCGGCGTGACGATCGAGAGCGAGATCGGCGGCAGCTTCGCCGAGATGTACCAGCGCGGCTTGAAGGGCGACATCGACGTGCTGGTCGGCGCCGCGCGCACGATGCAGCGCCGGCAGGATTTCGATTTCGTCGGCCCGTTCCTGCGCGTGCCCACCGGCATCGTCACGCGCAGCCCCGACGGGCCGCTGGTGACCCGGCTGGGCGAGGTCGGCCCCATGCGCATGGCCTTGCTGCAGGACCACTTCCTGATCCCGCAGCTGAGCAGCCGCTACCCGGCCATCCAGCTGATCACGGTCCCGACGCAGGAGGGCGCTTTGCAGGCGGTCGCCGACGGCCGGGCCGATCTCGCGATCGGCAACCTGAAGGTGGTCAACCAGTTGATCAACGACGGCCTGACCGGCCGCGTGCGCGTGACCGGCACGCTGGGCGATGCCGACAGCGAGCTGTACTTCGCGGTGCGGCGCGAGCTGCCCGAGCTCTCGCACCTGCTGCGCAAGGGGCTGGATGCGGTGAGCGCGGCCGAGGCTTCGGACATCGAGCGCCGCTGGCTGCTGGGCAGCGGCACGCTGAGCATGAGCCGCGAGCAGGCGGTGCGGCTGGGTGCGGTGCTGCTGGCGACGCTGCTGGTGCTGCTGACCTGGTTGCTGCTGCTGCGGCGTGGCAACCGGCGGCTGCGGCAGGCGCGGAAGATCGAGCGCGATGCGCGGCGGCTGGCCGAAGAGAGCACCGCCGCGCGCGGCCGCTTCATCAGCTACCTGACGCACGAGCTGCGCGGCACGATCGGCGCCATCGGCACCGGCGCGCAGATGCTGAAGGAGACCCTGCCGCCCGAGCGCCGCCAGCGGCTGGCCGATGCGATCAGCGAATCGGCCGAGGGCTTCAGGAGCCTGCTCGAGACCACGCTGCAGTACGAGCAGCAGCTGGAGCGGCGCGTCGAGCTGCAACTGGCGCCGACCGAGTTCGCGGCGCTGTGGCTGCAGATGATCGCGCCGCTGGAGCTGAGCGCGCAGGGCAAGGGCCTGGGTTTCCGCGCGACGCTTGCGGCCGACAGCGCGGCGCGCGTGCTGATCGACGCGCAGCGGCTGCGGCAGGTCGTCAACAACCTGGTGGGCAACGCGATCAAGTTCACCAGCGAAGGCGAGGTGACGGTGCAGGGCCGGTTGAAAGGCGAGGGCGCGGCCGTGCAGCTGGAGCTCGACGTGTGCGACACCGGGCCGGGGTTGAGCGACGAGGACCGCTTGCGCCTCTTCCAGCCGTATGCGCAGGGCGTGCAGGGGCAGAAGCTGCGGCAGGGCGCGGGCCTCGGGCTCGCGATCACGCGGCAGATCGTCGAGGCGATGGGTGGGCGGATCAGCGCCGAGGCCGCGCCTGGGGGCGGGGCGGTGTTCCGGGTCAGTGCGACGGTGGTGGCGGCTTGAGGGCGCTTTTGCTTGAAGCGGAGGAGAGGACATGGCAGATGCAAAGGAAGCTGACATCAAGGCGGTGTCTTCGTTAGCACCATGGCATGACGATCTGCTGAATCGCCGCGAGTACGCCGACTTTTTGACGGCCTACCTTTCCAGGCGTGTGTGCCCGGAAAGCGGTCCCAACGCCTCGTTCACCTTGGCGCTGGATGCGCAGTGGGGCCAGGGCAAGACCTATTTCATTCAGAACTGGGCGCGTACGCTTCAAGAGTCCACCGACTCGCATCCCGCTTTCGTCTTTGACGCTTGGGCGGCGGACTATGCGGCCGACCCTGTCGTGGCGTTCATGGCCGCATTTCGGTCGGCGATCGATGCCGAAATCTCTCGGGGTGGCCTGAAACCCTCGTTGCAGAAGAAGGCAAAGAGGAATATTGGCAACGCGGTGCGCTTTTTGCGGCGCGGGCTCATCCCGGCTGGCAAGCAGGTCGCGAAGGGTGTCTTGACGAAGGTGACCGGGGTAGCCGCTGGCGAGGTTGTGGAAGCGTTCCGAGATGGTTCCGCCGAAATCGACATGGATCAACTCACGGAGGCTGGCCTCGATGGAGTCAACGCTGGCCTCGACGCGTACTTTGAAAAAGAGCTCGAGGCTCATTCGGAAAAGGCGCAAGTCTTCCGTGATTTCCGAGAGTCGGTCGAGGAGACTCTTCGCGTGATTTCCGAAGCCAGCGATCGCAAGCTTCCGCTATTTGCGTTTGTCGATGAACTCGATCGTTGCCGCCCCGATTTTGCGATCTCGCTGCTTGAGGGCCTCAAGCACGTGTTCGGCATCAAGGGCGTTTGCTTTGTGGTGTCCACCAACGTTTCGCAGCTGACCGAAGCAGTGAAAGCCGTCTATGGATCGGGCTTCAATGGCTACAGCTACTTGAAGCGATTCTTTGATGTCAGCTACGCCTTGCCTGATTTCAATGGTGATACGTTCATCGATGATTTGGTGCGGCATCACTTGGTG
>NZ_JBFUGN010000866.1:0-2633 GCF_056402895.1 Rhizobacter sp. P3_B12
TGGCGCTGCACCAGCTGGGCGCGGTCGCGATGCCGCTGTCGGTGCTGTTCGGCCCCGAGGCGCTCGAGTTCCGGCTGCAGCACAGCGAGGCTGGCGTCGCGATCGGCGACGAGGCCTCGATCGCCGCGCTGCGCGCCGTGCGGCCGCAGTGCCCGGCGCTGCGCTGCATCGTCGCGGCCGGTGCGGCGGCCGGGCAGGGCGATGTCGACTGGGACACGCTGCTGCAGCAGGACGACGGCGGCTTCACGCCCGTCGCGACGCAGGCCGCCGACCCGGCGATCCTGATCTACACCAGCGGCACCACCGGCCCGCCGAAGGGCGCGCTGCTGCCGCAGCGGGCGCTGATCGGCAACCTGAGCGGCTTCGTCGCGAGCCAGAACTGGTTCCCGCGCCGCGACGAGGTGTTCTGGAGCCCGGCCGACTGGGCCTGGACCGGCGGGCTGATGGATGCGCTGCTGCCCACGCTGTACTTCGGCCGCGAGATCGTCGCGTACCAGGGCCGCTTCGGCCCCGAGAAGGCCTTCGAGCTGATGGCGCGCTACGGCGTCACCAACACCTTCCTGTTCCCGACCGCGCTGAAGGCGATGATGAAGGCCGTGCCGTCGCCGCGCGGGCGCTACGCACTGCGGCTGCGCACGGTGATGAGCGCCGGCGAGGCGGTCGGCGACGCGGTGTTCGCGTGGTGCCGCGAGCAGCTCGGCATCACCGTCAACGAGATGTTCGGCCAGACCGAGATCAACTACGTGGTCGGCAACTGCACCGAATACCTGGATGCCGCAGGCCGTGCGCAGCCCGGCTGGCCGGCGCGCCCTGGCAGCATGGGCCGTGCCTACCCGGGCCACCGCGTCGCGGTGCTCGACGACGACGGCCGCGAATGCCCGCGCGGCACGCCGGGCGACGTGGCGGTGCACCGCCGCGACGTGCACGGCACACCCGACCCGGTCTTCTTCCTCGGCTACTGGAAGAACGACGCCGCGACGCGCGCCAAGTTCACCGGCGACCCCGACGACAGCTGGTGCCGCACCGGCGACACCGCGCTGATGGACGACGACGGCTACCTCTGGTACCAGGGCCGCAGCGACGACGTCTTCAAGGCAGCGGGCTATCGGATCGGGCCGAGCGAGATCGAGAACTGCCTGGTCAAGCACCCGGCCGTCGCGAACGCGGCGGTGGTGCCGAAACCCGATGCCGAGCGCGGTGCGCTGGTCAAGGCCTACGTGGTGCTGGCGGCGGGCGTGGTCGGCGATGCCGCCTTGGTTGAGCAGCTGCAGGCGCATGTGAAGGGCCGGCTCGCGCCCTACGAGTACCCGAAGGAGGTCGAGTTCATCGACGCGCTGCCGATGACGACCACCGGCAAGGTGCAGCGGCGCGTGCTGCGGCTGCAGGAAGAGGAGCGGGCACGCGGTTCCGGAAATCTCCCTAAACTGGCCCGATGAGCACCTTCACCACCCTCCCGCTTGGCCGCAGCGACCTGCGCGTCACCCCGATCTGCCTCGGCACGATGACCTTCGGCGAACAGGTCGACGAAGCCGTGGCGCACCGCATCCTCGACGCCGCCGTCGCGCGCGGCATCAACTTCATCGACACCGCCGAGATGTACGCGGTGCCGACACGCCGCGAGACCTACGGCGCCACCGAACGCATCATCGGCAACTGGTTCGCCGCCCGGCCCGGCGTGCGCCAGAAGGTGGTGCTCGCGACCAAGGTGGCCGGCCCCGGCCGCAGCATGGACTGGGTGCGCGGCGGCAGCGCGAACCTGGTGGCCGCCGAGATCGTGCAGGCCTGCGACGACAGCCTGAAGCGCCTGCGCACCGACGTGATCGACCTGTACCAGATCCACTGGCCGAACCGCAACGTGCCGACCTTCGGCGCGTTGTATTTCGATCCGTCCCGGGACACCGAATTCAGCAGCATCCACGAGCAGCTGCAGGCGCTGGCCGGGCTGGTGAAGGCCGGCAAGGTCCGGCACATCGGGCTGTCGAACGAGACGCCGTGGGGCGTCGGCGAGTTCGTGCGGCTGGCCGGCCAGCACGGGCTGCCGCGTATCGCCACCGTGCAGAACCCGTATGCGCTGACCAGCCGTGCGCTCGACAACGGGCTCGACGAGACGCTGTACCGCGAGCAGGTCTCGCTGCTCGCCTATTCGCCGCTCGCGTTCGGCGCGCTGACCGGCAAGTACGACGAGATCGGTTTCGACGCCGCCGACAAGCCCGGGCGGCTGGCGATCTTCGACGGCATGAAGAAGGGCCGCTGGGGCCGCCCCGAGGCGCTGGCCGCCGCGCGCCTGTACAACGCGCTGGCACGGCGCCACGGCCTCTCGCCGACGCAGCTCGCGCTCGCCTTCGTCTACGGCAGCCGGCGCGTCGCGAGCACCATCATCGGCGTCACCTCGCTCGCGCAGCTGGACGAGAACCTGGCGGCCTGGGGCACGGCGCTGTCGCCCGAGCTGCTCRCCGAGATCGACGCGATCCGCTGGACGCACCGCGATCCGGCGCAGTGACGCGGGCGGTTCTGCTCAGCCGAAGGTGAACGCGAACGCGCGGGCACCGGGGTCGAGAAAGCGGATCTCGATCGTGCGGTCGCCGATGCGGCCCGGCTGGCGCACCAGCTGGTAGAGCCGCTCGGCGTCGATC
>NZ_JBFUGN010000867.1:0-2631 GCF_056402895.1 Rhizobacter sp. P3_B12
CCACTTGTACTTCGCGGGCACCACCACGGCGGTGGTTGCGCTCGGCGCCAGCATCTCGGCGCTGGAAGTGGTGCCGCTGGCGCTGATCGGCCTGGAGGCCTACGAGACCTGGCGCCATGGCCAGGCCACGCCGTGGATGCAGCGCTACCGCTGGCCGATCCTGTTCTTCCTGGCCGTCAGCTTCTGGAACCTGGTCGGCGCGGGCCTGTTCGGCTTTCTCATCAACACGCCGCTGGCGCTGTACTACATGCAGGGCCTGAACCTGACCGCGCTGCACGGCCACACGGCGCTGTTCGGCGTCTACGGCATGCTGGGCATCGGGCTGATGCTGTTCTGCCTGCGTGGGCTCAAGCCCGAGGTGCAGTGGAACAACGGGACGCTGGCTGGCGCATTCTGGGGACTGAGCATCGGCTTGGCGCTGATGGCCCTGCTGACCTTGCTGCCACTGGGCGTGCTGCAATTGCAGGCTGCGCTGGAGAACGGCTACTGGTATGCGCGTTCAGCCGAATTCATGGGCAAGCCCATCGTCCATTTGCTGGTATGGATGCGCGTGCCCGGCGACACGGTGTTCAGCGTCGGCGCCTTGCTGATCGCCTGGTTCGTATTCCGCCTGTGGGTGGCGCCGCGACGCGAGACGATTCCGCTGGGCGAGGTCGTCGTCGGGCGCGCTTGAGAAAAGGTCAAGCGCGATGCACCAGCGCAGAGAATGGCGTCGGATGCGGATATGCAGGCTGCGAGTCGCCTCGCACCTCGTGGACCACGACTCGCAGCGCCGCGAGGAGATCGTCGTCAGCCAACACAATGCCGACGGCGGTGAGCGGCGGCAACAGACCCAGCGCCTTGTGCAGTATCGATGCCACTCGTCCGCCTTGAACCGATGTGCAACTCTCGAGCGCGGCATAGATCCGCGCGAAGTCCACGCACCACTCCTGATTCACAACGCCGTTGTCGATCACGACAACCTCGTTTGAAGGCGTCAAGGTGACTCGTCCCCTCTCGGCTTGCATCGCAGACTCCCGACGTGACCCATTGGCTTGAGCCGTTCAGGAACTGTAGGCCGCCCGCTGGATGCCTTCGGTACGCCAGCGCACATTGCGGGCCGATGGGCGCTGACTTCCTTCTACGCAGCATTGAGTGCATCGAAGGCACCCAATGTCGATGCGTTGGAAGCCGTTTCGTCGAAACCGCCGCGCGCCGCTGCCATCATCGCACTGTCGAGCGACATCTCCATGTAGCGGTAGCTCGACCGGACCGCACGCCGCACGGCGGCCACATCCGCACTCGACGGCGCGTGGCCGAGCAATGTCGCAACAATGTCCAGCGCCTCCCAGGGATGCGTGTCGTCGTACTCGGCATGGACCTTCAGCCATCGCATCGCTGGAACGCGAATGTCGTCCGGGAGCGATTTTGCGTAGGTGTCCTTCGAGCAAACCACGCACGACCACTCACCCGTCGCGCCTTCGACTGCATAGTTCGTCGCGGCCATCGCGACCGCAAGACTCGCCTTGTCGCAGACATACCAGCACCAGTGAGCCAAGGCCTCGAGTTCTTCTGCATCATCCCCGGATCGCAGGTCGTCGAGCGTCAACCCTGCTGCTCCAGCCCAGGTGGCCMAATGCTCGGAGTGCTTCTGTTCGACGCGAATGTTCTGAATCAGATAGCGCCGCGCCATGTCCTCGCCCACGCTGTCGCCATAACCCATCTTTTTCAGGTTCATCGCCATGAACCTGGGGAATTGTTCAATGGTCGGCCATACGCCCATCAAGAAGCGCCGCATCGCCGGCAGCGGCAACTTGGCCTCTCTCATGAGGGCGAAGAGCTCGTGCTCGACCACGCGACGCTTGTGCGGCGTCGATTCATGAACGACGCGCTGCAGCCAGACCGGATAGCTGCCGATGTTCTTCAAGTTACCTGTTCGACGAAACTCGGTAGACATGGCATCTCCAACGGTTGTGTTCCGAATTGGCGCATGAATCGTGCCTGTAAGCTCGTCGACGGCCCATGGTGTATGGCACGGTTACACGACTTGCCTGGTCGCGCAAGCGCCGGCGCTGCTCTGCGATCGCGACGGGGCGCTATGCGCAGGCTTCGTCGCTGTGCTTGTCCAGCATCGCGAGCAGTTCCTGGAGGACGATCGGCTTTGTCATGTAGCTCTCGAACCCGCAGCCAAGCGCGGTCCTGATCTGTTCCGGAAGTGCGTCGGCCGAAAGTGCCACCAGGTGGATATCGCGAGTGGACCGATCCCGCTGCAGTTCCTTGGCGAGCTGGATTCCCGTCATGTCACCAAGGTTCATGTCGACGAGCATCAGATCTGGGGCGTCGAGCCGTGCCATCTCGAGCGCGCGCTCGCCGTTGGTCGCGACGCGAAGCGACACGCCGCGCCGCAATGTGACGATCTGGCGTACCAGTTCGGCGTTCACCTCGTTGTCCTCTGCGTAGAGCACCCGCAGGGAGCGCCCGTTGATGCCAGGGGTTCTGTGGCTCTGCGGGAGATCCGCACGGACGATCTGCGTTTCTGACAGCGGCAGGGACAAGATCGCACACGTCCCTTCGCCACAGACGCTGCTGATGACGAGCGTGCCTCCCATCATCTCGGTGAGTTGCCTCGACAGAACGAGCCCGATACCGGTC
>NZ_JBFUGN010000868.1:0-2631 GCF_056402895.1 Rhizobacter sp. P3_B12
GTCTTCCACCTCGGCGCGCAGCCGGGCCAGCGGCGCGAGGCCGGTGCGGATGCCGCCCCAGACGATCACCGACATCAGCGCCACCAGCCCCGACAGCGGCAGCGCGGTGTCGACCAGGATCTGGCGCGCGAGCTCCTCGCCGCTCGCGCGGCTGCGCGCCACCTGCACCAGCATGCGCTGCGGCGCGGTCTCGTCGCCGAACGACAGGTACATCGCCGCGACGCGGATGCCCAGCTGGTGGGACTTCTCCTTCATGCTGCCGTTGTAGAAGTAGGTCTCGCCGAGGCGCGCATCGGTGACCGGTGGCGGCGGCAGCTTGTTGTTGCCGAGGATGAACTCGCCGGGCGGCGTGCTGACCATGTAGTACACGCGGTCGTCCGGGTCGGCCTCGATGATGTCCTGCGCGGCGCGCGGGAAATCGATGAACAGGCCGTTGCCGATCGGCTTGACCTGGCGCGCGAGCGCGCGGGTCGCGGTCTTCAGCGCGGCGTCGATCGCGCGGTTGGCGTAGCGGTCGGCGACGTTGTAGGTGACGTAGGCGGCGGCCAGCCACAGCACCAGCTGCGGCAGCAGCAGCCACAGCAGCAGGTGGCGGTGCAGCGAGCGGGTGCCCGGCGTCACGCCGGGCATGCGGCGCAGGGCCAGCTTGAACGGCGACAGCATCGTTCTCAGGAGGAGGCTTCGGCTTCCAGCAGGTAGCCGAGGCCGCGCACGGTGCGGATGGCCAGGCCCGAGCCGTCGAGCTTGCGCCGCAGCCGGTGGATGTAGACCTCGATCGAGCCGGCGTTCGCATCGCCGCGCTCCACCGCCCAGGCTTCGGCGATCTGTTCCTTCGTCACGACCTTGTCACGCTGCGTGAGCAGCAGGTCCATCAGCATCCATTCGCGCGGCGACAGCTCCATCGCCTCGTTGCCGATCGCGGCGCGGCGGGTGTCGCGGTCGAAGCTCAGCCGCCCCATCTCTTGCGCCGACGCGGTGGCCACGCTGCGGGTGCGGCGCAGCAGCGCGCGGATGCGGGCCTCGAGCTCGGGAAAGTCGAAGGGCTTGGTCAGGTAGTCGTCGGCACCGGCGTTCAGCCCGGCGACGCGGTGGTCGAGCCCGTCGAGCGCGGTCAGCACCAACATGGGCAGTGTCGGCCGGGCGGCGCGCACGCGCTTGAGCACCGTCAGGCCGTCGACCAGCGGCAGGCCCAGGTCGAGCACGCCGAGATCGAACTGCTGGCGCAGCAGCAGGTATTCGGCGACGGCGCCATTCGGGGCCACGTCGACCTCGAAGCCGGCCAGCGCCAGGTTGGCGCTGAGGGCATCGGCAAGGATGGCGTCGTCTTCGGCAAGCAGCAACTTCATGTGCGAAGCTTAGCGACTTCAGTGGCGAATCCGCATCGCCGGATACCCGAACGGCTTGCGGTGCTGGCACACTGTGTCGAACTCGATTCCGCCCCGGTGGCCCGCATGCACGACCACGCCGCACTGATCCAACGCTTCTACGAAGGCTTCTGCCGCCGCGACTGGTCCGCGATGGGCAGCTGCTACCACCGCGAGGTCCACTTCACCGATCCGGTGTTCGACCTGCACGGCGCCGATGCGGGAATGATGTGGCGCATGCTCTGCACCAACGGGCGCGACCTGCGGCTCGAGTACACCGGCATCCAGGCCGACGACCAGAACGGCTCGGCGCACTGGGAGGCGAACTACACGTTCTCGGCCACCGGGCGCAAGGTGCTGAACATCATCGATGCGAGTTTCGAGTTCCGCGACGGGCTGATCGTGCGGCACGTCGACCAGTTCGATTTCTGGGCCTGGTCGCGGCAGGCGCTCGGCGCGCCGGGCTGGGCGCTCGGGTGGTCGGGGCTGCTGCAGAACAAGATCAAGGCGAAGGCGGCTTTCAACCTGGCGCAATTCAAGGCGAAGAACCCTTCGTAGAAGAGCCGCGCACAGACGGCGGCAAACAAAACCGTTCGGGCTGAGCCTGTCGAAGCCCTGGCGGCATGCGAACAGACCCTTCGACAAGCTCAGGGCGAACGGGCAGTGCGTTACGCCATGCCGCCGTTGATCGAGATCACCTGGCCGGTGATGTAGCCGGCCTCGTCCCCTGCGAGAAACCCGACAAGCGCCGCCACTTCATCCGCCGTGCCGGCGCGCTTGGCCGGCACCAGCTGGCCGATCGCCTTGTCGTCGAAGGCCTGCGCCGTCATGCGCGACGCGATGATGCCCGGCGCGACCGCGTTCACCGTGATGCCACGGCTCGCCAGCTCCAGCGACAAGGCCTTGGTCGCGCTGTTCAACGCCCCCTTGGCCGCCGCATAGTTCGTCTGCCCGCGGTTGCCCATCACGCCGGCCACCGACGAGAGGTTGATCACCCGGCCCCAGCGCGTGCGGATCATCGGCATCACCAGCGGCTGCGTCACGTTGAAGAAGCCGTGCAGCGACACGTCGATCACGCGGTGCCACTGTTCCTCGCGCATCGCCGGGAACACCGCATCGTCGTGCAGTCCGGCGTTGTTGACGATCACCTGGATCGCGCCGATCTCGGCCAGCGGCAGCAGCGCCGCCTCGCAGGCCGCGCGATCGGTCACGTCGAAGCAGACCGCCTCGGCCGAGCCGCCCGCGGCGTTCAGCTGCAGCGCCAGCA
>NZ_JBFUGN010000869.1:0-2628 GCF_056402895.1 Rhizobacter sp. P3_B12
CTGTCACGTCGCCGTTCGACGGGTTGATCGTCAGGTCGATGTCGCTGACGACGCGGCCGAAGGCGCCGGCCTGCGTCACCGGGATCATCCGGCCGGTCGCGTTCGGCAACTGGCAGTTGTAGGCGGTGTGGGTGTGGCCGCTGACGACCAGGTCGACCGCGTTGTCGAGCTGGCGCACCACGTCGGCGATCGCCGAGCCGGCCAGGCCGCCGGCGCAGCCGTTGATGTCGTTGCTGCCGACCTGCGAGCCGCCCTGGTGCACCAGCACGACGATCGCCTCGACGCCGAGCGCCCGCAGCCGCGGCACCAGCGCGTTGACGGTGTCGGCCTCGTTGCGGAACTCCAGGCCGGCCACGCCGCTGGGCGTGACGATGGTCGGCGTGTCGCGCAGCGTCATGCCGATGAAGGCGACGCGCACGCCGTCGAAGCTCTTGATGCCGTAGGCCGGCAGCAGCGTCTTGCCGGTGGCCGTGACGTAGACATTGGCCGACAGCCACCTGAACTTCGCGCCCTCGAACGGCACCGGCGTGCCGACCTGCGCGCCGCGGCAGCTGTTGGGGTCGGCCGCGCCGCCGGGCAGCAGCGCGCAGCCGCCGTGCTGCAGGCGCAGCAGGTCGGGCGAGCCGTGGTCGAACTCATGGTTGCCGACCGCGTTGAACTCCAGGCCGATGCGGTTCATTGCCTCGACGGTCGGCTCGTCGTGGAACAGCGCCGACACCAGCGGCGACGCGCCGACGATGTCGCCGGCACCGACCACCGCGTTCAGCGGGTTCTGCGCCTTCAGCCGCGCGACGAAACCGGCCAGCATGTCGGCACCGCCCGCGGGCACCAGGCCGGCGCCGCTGGACGAACTCTGCGTGACCGGGCTGAACTTGCCCGGCGGCTGCAGGTTGCCGTGGAAATCGTTGAAGCCGATGAGCTTGACGTGGACGGGCGTCGTGCCCTGCGTCGGGGCGATGGGCGCGCAGGCGCACAGCGCGGCAGCGGCCGCCACGGCCAGCAGGCGAACGAGGAGCATGGGGATCCTTTCGACGGGGTGTCCGGAAGTAGACATCAGATCGGCCGCGTGACCTCCGCCAGCGCGGCCGGCAACGCCGCCCGCATCGCCTCGACGAAGCGGCGCAGCCGCGCCGGATGGAAGCGCGACGGCGGGTAGATCAGGTGCACCGGCAGCGCCGCCGCGCGCCACTGCGGTGCGAGCTGCACCAGCCGCCCGGCCGCGATCTCGTCGGCGAGCATCCAGGTCGACATCAGCCCGATGCCGATGCCGCGCACCGTGGCGCTGCGCAGCGCATAGAAGCTGTCGGTGGTGAGGCGCGGGCGAAAGCTCACGCGGTGCGCCTCGCCGGTGTCGACATGGCTCAGCAGCACCTCGGTGCGGTAGAAATTGCGTGCACTCAACCAGGGCAGCCCGGCCAGCTCGCGCGCATGCACCGGCATCGCGCGCCCGGCCATCAGCGAGGGTGCAGCCACCACGATGCGCGGCACCTCCGACAGCTTGATCGCGACCACCGACGGATCGGTCACCTCGCCGACCTGGATCGCGCAGTCGATGCCCTCGCCGACGAAATCCGGCGTGCTGTCCTGCGTGCGATCCTGCGTGCTGTCGTGCAGCAGCCACTCGACCGTCACCCGCGGGTGGGCGCGCATGTAGTCGGACAGCGGCCCGACCAGCAGCTGCTGGCCGAAGGCATGCGGCGCGATCACGCGCAGCAGGCCCTCGGGTTCGTCGTCGGCACCGCGCAGCTCGGACTCGAACGCCTTCCAGCTCGCGATCAGCTCCTTCGCGCCTTCGTAGCAGCGCTCGCCGTCGGCGGTCAGCGTCATCGCGTGGGTCRAACGCTGCAGCAGCCGCAGCCCGAGCGAGCGCTCCAGCGCCTGCAGCCGCCGGCTCATGGTCGGCTGGGTCGCGCCCATCTGCAGCGCCGCCGCCGACAGGCTGCCGGCCTCGACGATGCGCACGAAGGTTTCCATCAGCTCGATGCGGTCGGCCGGCGCCGTGGCATGGGAGGTGGCATTGCTCATGCGCCCAGCGTATAGCAATTCTGCAAGCCGGCGGGCTACCCAGACACGCCCGCTCTGGAGACACTGCAGCCCTTCGTTCCAGAACTCAGGGTTTACGCGAGATGTCCACCATTCAATCCACGCATGCCACACCGGTCGCCCTGACGCCGACCGGCAACGTTCCGCTGCCGATGGTGCTGCTGCTGGCCACCGGCACCGGGCTCGGCGTGGCGTCGCTGTACTACAGCCAGCCGATGCTGGGCGTGCTCGGCGCCGAGATCGGCGCAGGCCAGGCGACAAGCAGTCAGGCGATCGGCTTCGTGCCGACGATGACGCAGCTGGGCTACGCGCTCGGCATCCTGCTCCTCGCGCCGCTCGGCGACCGCTACGACCGCCGCCGCATCATCCTCGCGAAGGCGGCTGCGCTGTGCGTGGCGCTGCTGCTGGCCGGCGCGTCGCCGTCGGTCGGCGTGCTGCTGGTCGCGAGCCTCGCGATCGGGCTGGCCGCGACGATGGCGCAGGACATCGTGCCGGCCGCCGCCACGCTGGCCCCCGACGCGCACCGCGGCAAGGTGGTCGGCAGCGTGATGACGGGGCTGCTGCTCGGCATCCTGCTGTCGCGGG
>NZ_JBFUGN010000870.1:0-2621 GCF_056402895.1 Rhizobacter sp. P3_B12
CGTCAGAGGTTCTTCACGATCCGCAGGTTGCGGATCTGGAAATGGATGGTTCCCTTCTGGTCGTCCCACGCCGGCAGCATCTCCAGCGGCGACGTGATCTTCGAAGCATCGAACCCGTTCGCCACGTAGTCCGGCGAGCTGAACGGGATCTTCACCGTCTGCCAGGTGTTGAGCGCCGGGTGACCCACCTTGTCCTTCAGGTCGCCGGTGCGGCAGGTCTCGCTCTTGCGGTCGCAGACCATCTTGGTCCAGAAGTCCTGCGTGCTGTTGCCGTAGTCGAGCACCCGGATCTCGAACTGCACGCCACCCGTCGCCGCGATCGCCGACGCATCGATCAGCGTGTTGTCCGGCACCGACATGAAGATGCCGCCGTTGCCCGCCCCATCGGTCACGCCGTTGAACACCACGTCGATCAGCTTGTCGGTGCCGTCGACCAGGTCGTTCGTCAGCGTCACGCTGCCCGTGCCGTACGACCACGACCCCGCCGGCGCCAGCGCCGCCGCATCGCTGATGCCGTTGACGTACAGGTCCTTGTCGTCGCTGACCGCGATCACGTTGACCGCCGGCCCGCCCGCGCACGGCACGTTGCCGGTGTTCTTCGGGTCCCAGCGGATATTGGCCACCGACACCTCGAACTGCCCGCCGCTGCTGTACAGCAGGAACGGCGTGTTCACCGCGGTGAAGTCGGTGCCCTGGTCGGCAAAGCACTGCAGCGGGATCGCCAGCTCCGTCCAGGTGTTCACCGGCAGCGCGCCGAAGGTGTTGGTCGCGTCGATCTCGCCCATGCACGGGTAGCCGCAGTCGACCCGCATCTTCACCGCCGCGCTCGGCGCCACGCTGACGCGTGCATCGAACACCAGCGAGCCCTTCGAGTTCAGGTACGACTGCAGGTCCTGCTTGTCGGCGTCGTTGGTGCTCTGCATGTAAAGCTGGCCGGCCGCGCCATTCCACTTCGCCTTGACAGCCGCCCACTGCTTGCCGTCCTTGTCGTCGACCGGCACCGCACTGATCTCGCCCTGCGGCGTCGACGTAGTCGTCGCCGACGACAACCCCACCAGCACGCTCCAGCTCGACGGTGCGCCGATGCGCAGCGAGAAGCCGCTCTGGTTCGCGCCGTCGAACACCGCCAGCGTCTGGTCGGTGGTGCCGCCGCCGCCCGCCGGCACGCCGCAGCCCTGCGCCACGGTGGCCTCGTCGAGCGCCACCTGGTCGGCCCCCGGTGCGGCATAGCTCAGGCCGTAGCCGAAGGCATACAGCGGGTCGTAGCCGGCATCGCCAYGGTTCAGCGCGACCTGGCAGGCCGCCTTCGGCCACGAGTACGACAGTTTGCCGCTGAAGTCGGCATTGACGGCCCCGTCGTCCTTCTTGAACAGCACGTCGGTCAGGCCGTCACCCTCGGTGCCCGGCAGCCACGCGGCGACGAACGCATCCGAGCGGTTCAGCTCGCGGTTCACGTACAGCGGGCGGCCCGAGTACAGCACCGTGATGATCTTCTTGACGCCCTTGGCCTTCAGCGCATCGATCAGCGCGACGTCTTCCGGGTGCAGCTTCGCGTGCTCCAGCGTCTTGGTCTTGCCGATGTCGCCGACGCCTTCGGCATACGGCGTCTCGCCGATCACGACGATCGCCGCGTCGTAGTCGGCGCTGCCCAGCGCACCGGTGGTGCTGGTGTCGATCACCGCGTTCGGCGCAATCTTCTGGATCGCCGCCCACAGCGTGGTGCCGCCGCCGAAGTCGGCATTGACGTTGTCGGTGCCCTGCCAGGTGAGCGACCAGCCGCCGCTCTGGTTCGACAGGCTGTCGGCGCTCTTGCCGGCCACCAGCACCTTGGCGCTGCGCGCCAGCGGCAGCGTGGCGCCGTTGTTCTTCAGCAGCACCAGCGATTTGCGCACCGCCTCGCGCGCCACCGCGCGGTTCTCGGCGGTGCCGACCTCGCTGCTCGCATTGCGCGCCGACGGCTTCGGCTTGTCGAACAGGCCGGCGCGCAGCTTGACGCGCAGGATGCGGCGCACCGCATCGTCGATGCGCGCCTGCGGGATCTCGCCGCTCTTCACGCTCGCGATGGTGTTGGCGATGAAGGCCTTCCAGTCGTCGACGTACGGCACCATCACCATGTCGATGCCGGCGTTGATGGCCTGCGGGCAATCGGCGTTGGTGCAGGCGCGCGTCGAATCGCTGTTGGTCGCGTTGACCTGGCCGAGGCCGTTCCAGTCCGAAACGACGAAGCCGTCGAAGCCCATCTTGGTCTTCAGCACGTCGGTCAGCAGGTACTTGTGGCCGTGCATCTTGTCGGCGCGCGCGGTGTCGCCCTTCGAGGCGTCCTTCCAGCTGCTGAACGAGGCCATCACCGATTGCGCACCCGCCTGCAGCGCGGTGTAGTAGCCGCGGCCGTGGATGTTGATCAGGTCGGCCTCGGTGACCGCGGTGATGCCCTGGTCCTTGCCGTCGGTGGTGCCGCCGTCGCCCAGGAAGTGCTTGGCCGTGGCGACCACCTTCTCGTTGGCCTTCGCGTCCTTCGCGAGCGTGCCCTGCAGGCCCTGGATCACCGCGCCGCCGTACGACTGCACGACCAGCGGATCCTCCGAATAGCCTTCGTAGGTGCGACCCCAGCGGTCGTCGCG
>NZ_JBFUGN010000871.1:0-2616 GCF_056402895.1 Rhizobacter sp. P3_B12
AGACGAACGAGAGCTCCAGCGGCGCACCGGCCCGCTCGCGCAGCTCCAGCGCCAGATCGAACTGCGCCGCGAGCTCGGGCAGCGGCAGCGACTCGACCGCGAGGCCCGGCAACTGCCGCAGCAGCCGCGGGTCTTCGCCGACGTGGTTGAACACCACCTGGAACAGCGGGCTCGTGCCCAGGCTGCGCTCGGGCTGCAAGGCCTCGACCAGCAAATCGAACGGCAGCTCGGCATGCGCCTGCGCGCCGAGCGAGGCATCGCGGGCCTGCGCCACCAGCTGCGCGAGCGTCGTGCGCCCGCCGATGCGGTTGCGCAGCACCAGCGTGTTGACGAACAGCCCGATCAGCGCCTGCGCCTCGGGCCGCGCGCGGTTCGCCACCGTCATGCCGACGCGCACGTCGCGCTGCCCGGTGCAGCGGTACAGCAGGCCCTGGAACACGCCGAGCAGCAGCATAGCCAGCGTGGCGCCCTGCCCTTGCGCAACCGCCTGCAGCGCCGTGCGCAGCGGCTCGGGCAGCGTGAACCTGTGGCGCGCGCCGCGGTAGCCGGCCTGCGCGCGGCGTGGGTGGTCGGTGGCCAGCGCGAGCACCGGCTCTTCCGCGCCGTCGTGCGCGAGTTCGGTGCGCCACCACGCGAGCTGGCGTGCCGCCTCGCCAGCGGTGAGTTCGTCGCGCTGCCATGCCGCGTGGTCGGCGTACTGGACCGGCGGCATGGCGAGCGAGCGCGGCTCGCCGGCCACGCGGGCCGCATAGCCGGCCACCAGTTCGTCGACGAACAGCTGCATCGACGCACCGTCGGAGACGATGTGGTGCATCACGACGACGAGCTGGTGCTCGTCGTCGCGCACACGCAGCAGGCCGACGCGCCACAGCGGGCCGCGGCGCAGGTCGAACGGGGTGTCGAGCAGGATCGGTAGATCGAACGCGGCGAGCGCGACCGGCTGCGGCGGCTGGATGAACTGGCGCGGCGTGCCGTCCTCGGCGAGATCGAACCGGGTGCGCAGCGGCTCGTGGCGCGCCGCCAGCGCGTCGAGCGAGGCCTGCAGCGCAGCGGTGTCGAGCACGCCTTTCAGCCGCAGCCCGAAGCGCACGTGGTACGCCGAGCTGCCCGGATCGAGTTGCCACAGGAACCACTGGCGCTGCTGCGCGTGCGACAGCGGCAGCGGTCCGGCACGGCGTGCCGCGTCGAGCACCGGGATCGTCGACGGGCGCGTGCCGCTGTCGCAGAGTCGGCGAATGCGCGCCGCGAGCTCGGCCAGCCGCGGCGCCTCGAAGACATCGCGCGGCGCGAAGCCGATCGGCCAGCGCTCGGCGATGCGCGCCGCCAGTTGCACCGCGGCGAGCGAATTGCCACCGCTCGCGAAGAACTGGGCGTCGCGCGCCGGCGTCGCGGCGTGGCCGAGCACCTCCTGCCACAGCGCGGCGACGGCGGCTTCGGTCTCGTCCAGCGGAACCGCCGGTGCCTCATCGCCCCCGCTGTCGCCGCTCACGAAGCGACCGTGCGCGAACACCGCGAACGCATCCAGCGTGCCCTGCTCGAAGCCCTGCCGGCAAGCGCGCCGCTGCAACTTGCCGCTGGAGGTCTTCGGCAGCGCGCCGGGGTTCAGCAGCAGCGCGACCGACACCGCCTCGCGGCACGCGCCGGCACACGCCTCGCCGAGCGCCTGCACCAGCGCCGCGGCCGGCACGCGCTTCTGCATCGCGCGCGACACCTCGACCGCGACGCCGACGCCCTCGCCACCGCCCGGCAGCGCGACCGCGAACGCGGCGACACGGCCGGCACGCACGGCCTCGACCTCGGCCTCGATCGCGCGCTCGATGTCCTGCGGGTAGACGTTGTGGCCGCGCAGGATGATCAGGTCCTTCAGCCGGCCGGTGACGTGCAGCTCGCCGCCGCGCACGAAGCCGAGGTCGCCGGTGCGCAGCCAGCGCTGGCCGGCGCGTTCGACGAAGCTCGCCTGCGTTTCTTCCAGCCGCTGCCAGTAGCCCTGCGCGATGCTCGGGCCGGCGGCCCAGATCTCGCCGACCTGGCCCTCGGGGTTCACCGCGAGCGTCTGCGGGTCGACGATCTCGACGCGCTGGCTGCTCGGCACGCGGCCGCTGCTGACCAGCGTGATGGCGTCGTCGCCCACGCCCTCCGCCGCCTGCCCGGCCCCGAGCGCCGACACCGAGAACGGCCGAGCGACCATCCCCCGCCCCCTTGCCGCGCCGCTGACGAACAGCGTCGCTTCGGCGAGGCCGTAGCACGGGAACACCGAACGCTGATCGAAGCGCGCCGGCGCGAAACGCTCGACGAACGCTCGCAGCGTGTCGTGCCGCACCGGCTCGGCGCCGCTGAACGCGACGCGCCAGCTCGACAGATCGAGCGATGCCACCGCGGCATCCTTCACCCGCTCGACGCACAGCCGGTACGCGAAGTCCGGCGCGCCGCTGATGCTGCCGCGGTGCCGCGCGATCGCCTCCAGCCAGCGCAGCGGCCGCTCCAGGAAGAACTGCGGCGTCATCAGCACGGCCTTGATGCCGCGGTGCAGCGGCTGCAACAGCCCGCCGATCAGGCCCATGTCGTGGTACAGCGGCAGCCAGCTGACGAACACGTCGTCGGCCCCGACCTCGAAGC
>NZ_JBFUGN010000872.1:0-2615 GCF_056402895.1 Rhizobacter sp. P3_B12
CCTTATACTGGCCCGCACCCCCTTCAAACCCTCGCGACGCATGAAGTTCAAAGGCTCCGACAACTACGTCGCCACCGACGACCTGATGCTCGCGGTCAACGCGGCTGCCACGCTGAAGCGGCCGCTGCTGATCAAGGGCGAACCCGGCACCGGCAAGACGATGCTGGCCGAGGAAGTCGCGCAATCGCTGGGCATGCCGCTGCTGCAGTGGCACATCAAGAGCACCACGAAGGCGCAGCAGGGTTTGTACGAATACGACGCGGTGAGTCGCCTGCGCGACAGCCAGCTGGCCGACGTCGATGGCGGTGCGCGGGTGCACGACATCCACAACTACATCGTGAAGGGCGTGCTGTGGCAGGCCTTCACGGCCGAGCAGCCGGTGGTGCTGCTGATCGACGAGATCGACAAGGCCGACATCGAGTTCCCGAACGACCTGCTGCGCGAGATCGACCGGATGGAGTTCTACGTCTACGAGACGCGCGAGCTGATCCGGGCGAAGCACCGGCCGCTGGTGTTCATCACGTCGAACAACGAGAAGGAGCTGCCCGACGCCTTCCTGCGCCGCTGCTTCTTCCACTACATCCGCTTCCCGGACGCCGACACGATGAAGCGCATCGTCGAGGTGCATTTCCCGTCGCTGAAGAAAGAGCTGCTGGCCGCCGCGCTGCGCAACTTCTACGACGTGCGCAACCTGCCCGGGCTGAAGAAGAAGCCGAGCACCAGCGAGCTGCTCGACTGGCTGAAGCTGCTGGTGGCCGAGGACATCCCGCTGGAAGTGCTGCAGAGCAAGGACGAGAAGGTGAGCCTGCCGCCGCTGGTGGGCGCGCTGCTGAAGAACGAACAGGATGTGTCGCTGTTCGAGAAGCTCGTCTTCATGCAGAAGCACAACCGGTGACGCGCGCCGGGCAGCGGCTCCGGCCCTCCCCGCCATTCCCGTCATTCCCGTTTTTCCACGAACGCCGCTCACGAGGCGGCCCGCACCATCATGGCCCGACACAAGACCCTGAGCATCGATGACCTGTGGGCGCTGCAGCGCGTCGGCGGACTGTCCCTGTCGCCCGACGGCGCGCAGGCGGTCTGCTCGGTCGGCAGCTACTCGATGGAGGACAACAAGGGCACGTCGGCCCTGTGGCTGCTGTCGACCTTCGGCGGCGGGCCGCGCCGGCTGACGCAGGCCGGCGAGAAGGACGGCCAGCCGGCCTGGTCGCCGACCGGCGAGCGCATCGCGTTCATCGCGCGCCGCGAGCAGCAGGGCAAGAAGGACGACACGCCGCAGCTGTACGTGATCGCGGCCGATGGCGGCGAGGCGCGCCGCGTCAGCGATTTCGCGCCGGGCGTCGATGCCTTCAAGTGGTTCCCCGACGGCAAGCGCATCGCGTTCGTCTCGTGGGTGTGGCCGGACGCGCGCGGTGCCGTCGCGCAGGGGAAGCGCCACCAGGCGTTCAAGGACCGCAAGGAAACCGCCTACGTGACGAGCGAGGCGCAGTACCGCTACTGGGACCGCAACCTGCCGATGGAGCGCGTGGCGCACGTGCTGGTGCTCGATGTCGAGAGCGGCCGGGTGCGCGACCTGTTCGAGGGCAGCGGCTACGAGCTGCAGCGCGGCGACCCCGACGCGCATTCGTTCGACATCTCGCCCGACGGCCGGCACATCGCGTTCGCGTTCGATCCGGCGCCGGAGAAGCGGCTGGACCATTGCAAGTCATTGGCCGAGGTGGCGGTGCGCACCGGCCGCATCGAGGTGATCGCGCAGGACAAGGCCTGGGATTTCGAGGCGCCGCGCTACAGCCCCGATGGCCGCCGCATCGCGTTCCTCGCGAGCCACCAGGGCAAGCGCCACACGATGCCCAACCATGCGGCGGTGTTGCAGCGCGGCATCGACGCGCCGGTCAAGCAGCAGGTGCTGAGCGCGGCGTGGGACCACGCGGTGAACGGGCCGATCCGCTGGTCGGCCGATGGCGAGGCGCTCTTCTTCACGGCCGAGGACCAGGGCCGCTGCCACCTGTGGCGCTTCGACATCGCGGCGCGCCAGGCGGCCGTCGTGGCGCGCGGCGGCTGGGTGCAGGGCTTCGACGTGGCGGGCGAGGTGCTCGTGACGGCGGCCGATGCGATGGACCATCCGGCGCGGGTGCATGCGCATCGCGCGGGCGAGGAAGAACCGCAGCGGCTGGAGCGCTTCAACGACGATCTGTTGAAGCCCGTGAAGCTGGGCAGGTACGAGGACGTGCGCCTGAAGGGTGCGCTGGGCGACGAGATCCAGGCCTGGGTGGTCTACCCGCCGGGGTTCGACCCGAAGAAGAAGTACCCGTTGCTGCACAGCATCCATGGCGGCCCGCACGCGGCGGCCGGCGACACCTTCCACTACCGCTGGAACACGCATGTGTTCGCGGCGCAGGGCTATGTGGTGGTCTGCGTGAACTACCACGGCTCGAGCGGTTTCGGCTACGGCTTCCTCGACAGCATCACGCACCGCTGGGGCGAGCTGGAGCTGCAGGACGTGGAGGCGACGACCGACCTGATGCTGAAGAAACCGTACATCGACCGCGGCCGCGTCTTCGCGACGGGCGGCAGCTATGGCGGCTACATGGTGGCGTGGATGAACGGGCACGTGAAGC
>NZ_JBFUGN010000873.1:0-2614 GCF_056402895.1 Rhizobacter sp. P3_B12
TCGGCGCCAGCCGCGCACTGCGGTCGCCATCGGCCACGATCGCGACCAGCTGCCGCCCGGTGCCCGCCGGCCGCCAGGCCCGCGCCACCGCGGCGCGCAGCTTGTCCTGCATCCACTGCGGATCGGGCCGGTAGCCCGGGCTGCCGATCAGGTGCATGAAGCGGCCCAGGTGCGCCGCCACCGATTCGGGGTTGTGCGGATCCTCCGGGCGGCTCAGCAGCGCACGCCGCACCTCGGGCGTGGCCGTCGGCAGCCGGCGCGCGCCGGTGGTGGTCATCATCAGCGTCAGGCTCTTCACGCGCTGCGGATGGTGAATGGCCATCAGCTGCGCAACCATGCCGCCCATCGACGCGCCGCACACATGCGCCTGCGCGATGCCCAGCGCATCGAGCACGCCGGCCGCATCGTCGGCCAGCGCGCGCAGCGGATACGGCGGGCGTATCGGCAGGTGCAAGGCGTACTTCATCGCGGCCAGCGGCAGGTTGGGCACGCCCAGCGCATCGAAACCCTGGCTCAGGCCGGCGTCGCGGTTGTCGAAGCGGATCACGCGGAAGCCCCTGGCCACCAGCATCTGCACCAGCTCGTCGGGCCAGGCCGTCAACTGCATGCCCAGGCCCATCACCAGCAGCAGCGGCTCGCCCTGCGGCGAACCATGGTCTTCGACCTCGAGCGAAATGCCGTTGGCCGCGAGCTTCATGCCGCGGCGGTCTTGAAGAACCACCGCCGCGCACCATCGGCCTCGAAGCGCCGCCAGTGCGCCGGGTCCTGCGCGAGCCGGTCGGCGATCGCATAGAGCGCCAGCGGGTTCATGCCCATGCCCATGTGGCTGGCATGCACCTCGATGTTCTCGGCCTGCGGCGATGCCTCGTTGATGCTGCACTGCCACGCGACGACGCCGTCGGTGCGCGAGTAGATCGAGGTGGTAGGCACCGGCGGCGGCCGGCGCACCTGCTCGAGCAGGGCCGGGTCGTGCACGCTCTGGCCGCTGACCCATTCGTAGAGGCGCCATGCGTTGGTCGCCCGCGGGTGGCCAGTGAACGGGGTGCCGAGCGTGATCACGCAGCGCGTCTGCTGCGGGCGCACCTTCGCGACCTCGCGCGCGTACACGCCGCCCAGGCTCCAGCCGATCAGGCTGACCGGCTGCTGGTGGCGGCGGTGCAGCAGGTCGAGCGTCTCGGCGCAGCGCTCGAGCACGCCCTCGCGCGGGCCGAAATTGAAGCCCTGCTCCCACGGGTAAGGCACGTAGCCGCGGTCGCGCAGGAAGTTGCGCAACGGCACGGTCGTGAAATCGGCGGCGGCGAGACCCGGGAAGACCAGCACCGGGTGGCCATCGCCGGGCGGCAGCTTGTCGAGCGCGCGGTTGAGCACCGGGGACGACGCGAGCATCGCCGCGAACTCCCAGGGCGCGCGCCCTTCGAGCATCAGGAGCAAGGCATTGGGGGCCTTCAGATCGTCGTGGGAAGACTGCTGCGCGCCGTCACGAGGCATGGTGGGGGGCCGCGTCGGGCCGTCGTGAATACGCTTGCATCTTAGTGGGCAATCAGCCGGCGGCGGCGGCTTTGGCTGGAGCCTTGGCCCTAGGCTTGGYGGTGGCCTTCGGCCGGGGCTTGGGTGCTGGCCTGGATGCGGGCTCGGGTGTCGCCTTGGCGACAGGCTCGCTGGTGGCCGGCAGCGCCAGCAACTCGGCCAGTGCTTCCTGCAGATGCTCGGCGAGTTCCGCCACCTCGGGCATCGCCTTCGCGCACGCCATCAAGCCGAAATCCAGCGATTGGTCGTAGCTCTGCACCGTGATGTTGAGCGCGACGCCATGGACGACGATCGACGCCGGGTAGTTGGTCAGCATGCGCGCGCCGGCCATGTACAGCGGAAACGCCGGCCCGGGCACGTTGGAGATCACGACGTTGGCGATCGGCGGGAGCCGGTCGGCCACCTTCGCCTTGCCATACAGCGAGGTGACGGTGCTCATCAGCCACGGCACGCCGAGCGACGGGAAATCGGTGGGCATCAGGCTCTTGACGCTGCCTAGCGTGGATTTCATTGCGGCGCTGGCGGCCTTGACGTACAGCAGGCGCTCCATCGGGTCGGCGACATGGGTGCCGAGGTTGACGACCGTCATCGAGGCCTGGTTGTTCGCGGTCGTGTCGCCGGCCGCGCGGGTGGACACCGGCACCGCCGCCACCATCGACTTGCGCGGCAGCGGGCCGTGCTGCAAAAAGTGCCGCCGCAGCGCGCCGCCGCACAGCATCAGCACGACATCGTTCAGCGTCGCGCCGTGCGCGCGGCGCAGCGCCTTGATCTGCGCGATCGGCAGGCTGACGCCGGCGAAGGCGCGGCCGTCGGTCACCGAGGCGTTGAGGCGCGTGCGCGGCGCGAGGCCGATCGATGCGCCGCCAGTGCTGCCGCGCACCTGGGCCACCGCCCTGCCGGCCACGCTGCGCACGCCTTGCGTGGCCACCTGGGAGAGCGCGCCGACCGTCGACGGCAAGGCCTTCACCAGGTTGCCGTACTGCTGCAACTGGTTCGCGAGCACGCCGCTCAGCATGTCGGCGAGGCCGATGTCCAGCTTCTTCGCGGGGCGTGCCTCGCGCTCGATGCTGCACGGCGTGGCCTGCAC
>NZ_JBFUGN010000874.1:0-2613 GCF_056402895.1 Rhizobacter sp. P3_B12
GCGCCGGAGCGGGTGCGGGCGCGGGTGCCGGGGCCGGTGCGCCGACCGCCGTCAGCTTCCATTGCTGGTTGGCACCGGTGCCGCAGTCCCATTGCTGGATGCCGCCGCCGGCCACCATGCTGTGGTCCTTCACGTCGACGCACTTGCCGCTGTTGCGGGCCTTGATCGAGAAGCCTGCACCCGAGACGGCGATCGCGAAGCGCTGGTTGTCGCTGGCGCCGGTGGTCCACTGCTGGATCAGCGCGCCGTTGGCGGTCGAGACGTCGGTCACGTCGAGCGACTTGCCGCTGTTGACGTTGACCAGGCGGAAGCTGCCGCCGGTCTCGCCGCGCAGTTCGAAGCGCTGCGAGGCCACGTCGGCGCACGCGCTCTGCTGGGCCTTGGTGCCGTTGGCGGTGCTGGCGCCGGCGATGTCCAGGCACAGGCCCGACTCGACCGACTTCACCTCGTAGATGCCGACCGCGACCGCGGCGGTGACGTTGCCGCTGCGCGGCAGGAAGCGGAACGACTGGCCGCCGCCCGTGCCGCACGACAGCTGCTGCAGCACGGCGCCATCGGCCGTCGAGGCGCCGGTCACGTCGACGCACTTGCCGCTGCCGGCATTCACCAGGCGAAAGCGATCGCCGCCCAGGTGCTCGATGCGGAAGCGCTGTGCGTTGGTGCCGTTGTCGACCCACTGCTGCAGCGCCGCGCCGTCGGAGGTCGAGGCCGAGGCCACGTCCATCGCCTTGCCGCTGCCGCCGTTGATCAGCTTGTAGACGCCGCCGCCGGCGTCGCTCAGCTCGAACGACTGGGCGGCGTTCTTGTTGCAGCTGGCCTGCTGCAGCCGGCCGCCGTCGACGGTGCTGGCACCGGCCACGTCGACGCACTTGCCGCTCTGTGCATTGACGATCGTGTAGATGCCGTTGGCCAGCGTGATGGTGCCGGCCGTGCTGGCCCGGGCCGCCTGCGCGGATTCGTGGCCTTCAGCCGTGGCGTCGGGGGCGCTGCTGTTGCTGCCATCGTTGCCGCCGCAGGCGGCGAGGAAGGCGCTGCTCATCGCGACGGCGAGCGGCAGGCGGGCGAGGTGGTATCGCTTTGAAAGCTTGGAATGCCTGGTGTTCATGGTGTGCTCCTGGATGGGGGTGGAGGATTACTTCCAGTCGGAGGTCTGCAGGAGCGGATCGATCGTCAGCCCGAAGGTGGTGCCCACCTTCTGCCCGACCGTCCCCGGCGTGGCCAGCTGTGCGCCGCCGCACGAGCCGCCGCCCGTCTTGATGATGGCCCACAGCATCGCGCCGTCACGTGCATTGCGGTTGGCCGCCGTGCCGTTCGCCACCGCGTTCGTGTAGCGCTGCACCGAGTACGGCAGGTTCAGGTTGGCGCCGTACTGGTCCTGCAGGTTGCGCGAGCCGGTGCACTGGGCGTCGGCATCGTTGACCACCAGCATGCCGCCGGCCCAGCCCTCGGGCGACGGCTCCAGGCCGATCGAGACGATGGTCTTCGACGGGTAGAGGCTGCGGTACTGGTTGTACGCGACGATGCCGTCGAAGTGCTCGTAGCGGGCGTCGTAGCTCATCACGTTGACCATGTCGAGCATCGCTGCCGTCGCCGGGTACTTGAGCACCACGCCGCGCTCGCGCCCGGCGTTGCCGCCCCAGTACGACATCTTGCCGGCGCAGGCCGGGTCGGCCGTCGTGCCCGAGGTGCAGTCCGCACCGCTCGACCAGCCGGCCAGCGTCAGCACGCGTCCGCCGCCTGCCAGGTCCACCGCCTTGCGCAGCGCCTTGATCGAGTTGGCATAGCGGTCCACGTCGCCGTCGGCTTCGTAGTCGACATCGAGGCCGTCGAAGCCCATCTCGGTCTGGATCTTCGCGAGGGCGTTGATGATCGAGCCGCTGCCGGCCGCGCCCTGGGCCGCGAGCGGGCCCCAGTTGTTGTAGGTGGCGCCGCCGACGGCGAGGATCACCTTCTGGTTGCGCTGGTGCAGCACGTCGATCGCGGCCTTGATGTCCTTCGGCGAGGCGCTGAAGGTGATGCCGGTGCCGGAGAAGCTGTTGGTGTTGATGCCGGCCCACGAGAAGTTCGGGTCAGCGAACGACACCATCACGTGCGTGTAGGTGGCGGGCACCTTCGCGAACTTGCTGGCCTTGTAGACGTCGTTGGCGGTCTTGCCGGTGGCGTCGAACCAGTTGTCGCTCCAGGTCGGGTAGTAGCCGACATAGACACGCTTGGTCTGCACGGCCTTCAGCGCTTCAGGCAGCGTCAGCGTGCCGTTCGGTGCGGGGGCCGGAGCCGGCGCGGGTGCCGGAGCAGGCGACGGCGCGGGAGCGGGCGACGGTGCAGGAGCGGGTGCCGGGGCAGGCGACGGGCCGCACGACGAACTCGTCGGCGTCCACAGCGTCGGCGTCGCGGCCGGGTTCCAGTTCGCGCCGGCGAACGCGGTGTGCGTCACCAGGGCCTTGTACTGCTTGCCCTGGTAGCTGACGACCTGGCCGACGTTGTAGGTGATGCCTTCGGTCCAGGCCACACAACTCGACGGCGCCGGCGCGGGAGCAGGTGCCGGAGCAGGCGCCGGCGCCGGGGCGGGCGTGGGAGCCGGTGCCGGAGCGGGCGCAGGCGTCGGGGCCGGCG
>NZ_JBFUGN010000875.1:0-2613 GCF_056402895.1 Rhizobacter sp. P3_B12
TCGGCGTCGGCGTGTCGGGCACCGTGCTCGAGAACCGCAGCGTCTGGGAGAAGGCGGCCGGCGGCAGCAGCGTGCCRTCGACGATCGCGGTGCCGTCGCTGCGCGCCCACAAGGGGCTGCCGTTCGACATCGACGTCGGCGTGTCGGTCGCGCGCGTGCCGTCGGCCGGCATCACCGTCACCGGCGGCGAGCTGCGCTGGGCGCCGCTGGCCGGCAACGCGGTGCTGCCGGCAATCGCGCTGCGGGCCAGCGCATCGGCCATGTCGGGCGTCGACCAGCTGAAGCTGCGCACGCTCGGTTTCGACGTCTCGGTGTCGAAGGGCTTCCTGTTCGCGACGCCGTACGCCGGCCTCGGCACCGTCAACGTGAAGAGCAAGCCCGAGGCGTCGTCGCTGAAGGGCGATGAGGACTTCAACCTCGCCAAGGTGTTCRCCGGCGTGAACCTGAACTTCGGGCTGGCGAACCTCGCGTTCGAGGCCGACAAGACCGGCAAGGCGACCAGCTACAGCGCGAAGTACGGCTTCCGGTTCTGATTCGTAGCCCGGATGGCAATCCGGGAGCGGCGACGCGCGTGAGGACGATCCCCGGATTGGCATCCGGGCTACGGGCCGTTCCGGTTACATTGATCCGATGTCGTCGACACCTCCTGCCCCGCTCTCGATGAAACAGGTGCTGCTGTGCGGCGCCATGATCGTCACGCTGTCGATGGGCATCCGCCACGGCTTCGGCCTGTGGCTGCAGCCGATCACGATGGACCGCGGCTGGACGCGCGAGACCTTCGCGTTCGCGCTCGCGGTGCAGAACCTCGCCTGGGGCGTCGCCGGCCCGTTCGCCGGCGCGCTGGCCGATCGCTTCGGCGCCTTCCGCGTGCTGATCGTCGGCAGCCTGCTCTACGCCGGCGGGCTGGTGCTGATGGGCCTGTCCACCTCGGGCCTCGCCTTCACCGGCAGCGCCGGCCTGTTGCTCGGCATGGCGCAGTCGGGCACCACCTACGCGGTGGTCTACGGCGTGATCGGCCGCAACGTCGCGGCCGAGAAACGCAGCTGGGCGATGGGCGTGGCCGCCGCGGCCGGCTCGTTCGGCCAGTTCCTGATGGTGCCCACCGAGAACTGGCTGATCGGCCACCTCGGCTGGCAGCAGGCCCTCTTCGTGCTGGGCTGCGTGGCGCTCGCCATCATCCCGCTGGCCAGCGGCCTGAAGGAGCCGAAGTTCGTCGTCAACCCGCTGCAGCAGAGCCTGGGCGCCGCGCTGCGCGAGGCCTTCGCCTACCCGAGCTTCCTGCTGCTGATGGCCGGCTACTTCGTCTGCGGCTTCCAGGTGGTGTTCATCGGCGTTCACATGCCCAGCTACCTGAAGGACCACGGCCTGTCGCAGGACGTGGCCACCGGCGCACTCGCGCTGATCGGCCTGTTCAACGTGATCGGCACCTACACCGCCGGCACGCTCGGCCAGCGCCTGCCCAAGCGCTACATCCTGTCGACGATCTATGCGCTGCGCTCGGTGGCGATCGTCATCTTCCTGAGCGTGCCGCTGTCGCCGACCAGCGTCTACGTGTTCGCCTCGGTGATGGGCGTGCTGTGGCTGTCGACCGTGCCGCCGACCAATGCGGTCGTCGCGCAGATCTTCGGCGTGCGCTATCTGTCGATGCTGGGCGGCTTCGTGTTCCTGAGCCACCAGGTCGGCTCGTTCCTCGGCGTCTGGCTGGGCGGCAAGCTGTACGACAGCACCGGCAGCTACGACGTGGTGTGGTGGATCGCGGTCGGGCTGGGCGTGTTCGCCGCGCTCGTCAACCTGCCGGTGCGCGAATCGGCGATCGTGCGGGCGACGCCGCAAGCGGCATGAAAGAGGGCATGGTCAGGATGCTGATCTGGTTGGCGGTCGGCGTCGGGCTGGTGCTCGTGTTCGTGGCCTACCTGCGCCCCGAGATGGCCTTCACGCTCGCCAACCAGCTGTGGAACTGCTTCTGACATGTACGTCGTCGTGATCACCGGCGCCTCCGACGGCATCGGCGCCGAGATGGCCCGGCAGTGGGCCGCGCGCGGCAAGGCCAACATCGCGCTGGTGCTGGCGGCGCGCAACGTCGAGAAGCTTTCGGCCGTCGCCGCCGAGTGCCGCATGCACGGCGCGCAGGCGCTGGTGCAGCGTTGCGACGTGAGCGTGCAAGCCGACTGCACCGCGCTGGTCGATGCGACGATGGGCGCCTTCGGCCGTCTCGACACGCTGGTCAACAACGCCGGCATGTCGGCCCAGGCGCTGCTGCGCGACGTGGCCGACCTCGGCTGGTACGAAGACCTGATGCGCGTGAACCTGTGGGGCAGCGTCTGGTGCACCCACGCGGCGCTGCCGCACCTGAAGACGAGCTACGGCCGCATCGTCGCGGTGTCCAGCCTGGCCGGGCTGGTCGGCGTGCCGGGGCGCACCGCCTACGCGGCCACCAAGTTCGCGATGACCGGCTTCTTCGAGTCGCTGCGGCCGGAGATCGGCCGCCAGGGCATCAGCGTGACGATCGCCTACCCGGGCGTGGTGGCCAACGAGATCCGCCGCCGCGGCTACGACGCCAGAGGCCGGGCCGCCGGCCGCTGCGGGCTGGAAGAATCGGCGGCTATGCCGGTC
>NZ_JBFUGN010000876.1:0-2613 GCF_056402895.1 Rhizobacter sp. P3_B12
GCGATGGCCCAGGTGCCGCCCCCGCCGGTGTCGCCAACGCCGATAACGACCTATGAGTACGACGCCGAGGGCAATCCCACCAAGGTGACCAAGGCCCCGAGCAGCCTGAACCTGCAGAACAAGGCGAGCTACGACGCGCAGTACCGCGTGAACGAGCTGACCGATCCGAAGAACGGCAAGACCGCGGTCGAATACGACGGAGGAGGAAGACCGACAAAGGTCACCGACCCGCGCAGCCTGATCACGCAATACCCGCGCAACGGCTTCGGCGATGCGACGCAGTTGATCAGCCCGGATACCGGCATCACGAACATCACCTACGACGCAGCGCGGCGCCTGAAAACCCGCACCGACAGCCGCGGCGTCACCGAGACCTACACCTACGACCTCGAAGGGCGGCTGACCAGCGTCGTCTACACGCAGAGCGGCCAGCCGAACCAAACCATCACGTGGAGCTGGGACCTCACCGGGCCCGACTACACGTATAGCATCGGCCGCCTGAGCCGCACCGACCATCCGAGCGGCTTCGCCCGCGTCAAGTACGACCCACGGGGACGGATCACGGAGTCCGTGCAGTCGGTGAACGCCAAGGCGGGTGCGAACACGGTGCCAGTCGTGACGACGGTGAAGTACGCCTACTCGCACGGCGACCTGATGACGATCACCTACCCGTCGGGCCGGGTGCTGGTGATCACACGCGATGTCGGCGAGCTCATCGGCATGAGCCTCTCAGCGAACGCAGGCAGCACGCCCGTCCCGCTGATCAGCAACGTGAAGTGGGAACCCTTCGGCCCGGTGAGCGGCTGGGACTGGCACATGGCCAGCGGCCTGGTGAATCACACGAGGCAGTTCGACCTGAACGGCCGCATCGTGCGCTACCCGCTGGGCAACGTGCTGCGCGACGTGAGCTACGACGCCGCTGATCGCATCACCGGCTTCACGCATCTGCTGGCGAGCGACGGCACGCCGCAGCCGGCGCTGAACCAGGGCTTCGCGTACGACGAGAACAGCCGGCTGACCAGCATCATCACGTCGGCATCGAGCTGGTCGATCGCCTACGACCCGAACGGCAACCGCACGAGCGTGAGCCTGAACGGCAGCCCGAGCACCTACACGACCGAAGCGACGAGCAACCGGCTCACGAGCATCACGAACCCGGCCCGCAGCTTCGGCTACGACAACGCCGGTAACACGACCAGCGACRGCACGAACTACACGGCAACCTACGGCCTGAACGGCTCGATCGCGAGCATCACCAAGGCGGGGGTGACCGGCAGCTACGACTACGACGCCGAGCGCCGCCGCATCCGCAAGGTGACGAGCACGGGCGAGGTGGTGATCTTCGTGTACGACCTCGAAGGACAGTTGCTGGGCGAATACGACCAGACCGGCAAGGCGCTGCGCGAATACGTGTGGCTGGACAAYATCCCGGTGGCGATGTTCATGCCGGACCCGGCGAACGCGAGCAGTCCGAATGCTGCGCCGCTGGTGTTCTATATCCACGCCGATCACCTGAACGCRCCGCGCATCGTGGTGGATCAGAACGGCGCCAAGCGCTGGCGCTGGCTGGCCGAGCCGTTCGGCACGACGGCGGCTGAGACGAATCCAGATGGTCTCGGAAGCTTTACACAGAACCTGCGCTTCCCGGGGCAGTATGTGGATGCGGAGAGCGGGCTCTGGTACAACTACTTCCGATACTATGACAGCTTCCGTGGAGGCTATCCCCAGAGTGATCCGATTGGGTTGGCTGGCGGAATTAATACCTATGGTTATGTCTCGTCCATGCCTATTTCATATATCGACCCAAATGGATTGGCTCAGATATTTGGTCGACCCGAGTCCTTCGAAGATGGTGTTGCTTGGGCAAAAAAATACAAGGATTTGCTCGAGGCGAATAATTGGATGAGGGCTAAGATAACTCAGATATGTAAAGGGGATGGTGGTGCGATGCTGAGGAGATTTGATCAGTGGAGAATATATATCGATCCGAATATAGATGATCCACTTCGGCGCGCTAAGGAGAATTACGCCACTACAAAATATGGATCGCAGTCATCCATTTTTGGTAAGCTGTATTTTGATCCCCCTAGCTCAGGCTTCCCGGGGACTCATCTGACATTTGCGCATGAGTTCCGGCATCTGATGCCCGCAAATAACAAGCTTGTCAATCCTTATGGCGGAGGCTCTGCCTTCTCAGATAATGCCTATACGGCAAAGATAGAGAAAGACGCAGATTGGTGGGCGAATCAATTCATGGATGATGCGTGTGTATGCGAGTAACGAAATTTCTATTAAGTTTCTTGGTTGCCTTTTTCGCTTCTGAGGCCGTCGCGGTCGAGGGGGAAAAAATGGAGTATGTGAATATATTTGGCGGACAGGGGGCGGTATTTTCCATAGAGGAACGTGAGGTGCGCATGCTGGATCTGCGGTATGACCTGCATCGATGTCCATTGGGAAGCGATTTCATTTGTATCTCATCTGACGTTCTTTCATTCTCCGTTCCAAAATCATTTCCGAAATTATCTCATTGGGTTCAATTTGGCGCTGCGTATGAGCTTCGTGAGAAGAGGGTTTCTGAGATCC
Organism: Rhizobacter sp. P3_B12; assembly: GCF_056402895.1. Classification (NCBI taxonomy): domain Bacteria; kingdom Pseudomonadati; phylum Pseudomonadota; class Betaproteobacteria; order Burkholderiales; family Sphaerotilaceae; genus Rhizobacter; species Rhizobacter sp. P3_B12. The sequence continues at coordinate 2,584 of NZ_JBFUGN010000876.1, forward strand.
TTGGGAAGGAAGTAACTTACTGGGTGATCC
>NZ_JBFUGN010000877.1:0-2613 GCF_056402895.1 Rhizobacter sp. P3_B12
AACGTGCAGCGCGCCGGGGCCCGCGTGCGCGAGTCCTACCTGGCGCTGCGCCGCGCCGACCTGCTCGCCCCCGTCGACGGCTACGTCGCCAAGCGCAGCGTGCAGGTCGGCCAGCGCGTGCAGGCCGGTGCGCCGCTGATGTCGGTGATCGCGCTGAACCAGCTGTGGGTCGATGCCAATTTCAAGGAAAGCCAGCTGAAGAACCTGCGCATCGGCCAGCCGGTCACGCTGCAGGCCGACGTGTACGGCAAGAAGGTCGAGTACCGCGGCCGGATCGAAGGCCTGGGGGCCGGCACCGGCTCGGCGTTCTCGCTGCTGCCGGCGCAGAACGCCACCGGCAACTGGATCAAGGTGGTGCAGCGCGTGCCGGTGCGCGTCGCGCTCGACCCGAAGGAGCTCGCCGAGCACCCGCTGCGCGTGGGCCTCTCGATGGACGCCAAGGTCGACGTGAGCAACACCGACGGCAAGATGCTGGCCGACGTGCAACGCAGCTCGGCGGTCGCGCAGACGGCGGTGTTCGACCTGGTCAACCAGGCGGCCGACGGCGAGGTGCGCAAGATCATCGCGAGCAACCTCGGCCATGCGCTGAAGGCCGACACCAAGGTGGCCGCGCGCCGCAGCGAGGCGGCCACGCCGGCCGCCGCGACGGGCGAGACGGTCGCGTCGAGCGCCGTCGCCGCCGCGGTCAAGCTGACCCCGGTCAAGCAGTAAGCCCCTCCCAGAGATCCGCGGAGCCTTCCCATGTCCTCCACCACCGCCGATGCGGTGTCCGGCGCCGATGCGCCGGCACCTGCGCCCGCCCCGGTCGCGCCGCCGCGCCCGGTGGCCCATCCGCCGCTGACCGGCAGCCAGCTGATCCTCGGCACGATCGCGCTGTCGCTCGCCACGTTCATGAACGTGCTCGACAGCTCGATCGCCAATGTCTCCATTCCGGCCATCGCCGGCGACATGGGCGTGAGCCCGAACCAGGGCACCTGGGTCATCACCTCGTTCGGCGTGGCCAACGCGATCTCGGTGCCGCTGACCGGCTGGTTCACCCGCCGCTTCGGCCCGGTGCGCCTGTTCATGGCGAGCATCCTGCTGTTCGTGTTCTCGTCGTGGCTGTGCGGCCTGGCGCCGAACATCGAGACGCTGATCGCGTTCCGCGTGCTGCAGGGCCTGGTGGCCGGCCCGATGATCCCGTTGTCGCAGACGCTGCTGCTCGCCAGCTACCCGGCTGCCAAGGCCGGCACCGCGATGGCGATGTGGGCGATGACGGTGCTGGTCGCGCCGGTGGTCGGCCCGCTGCTGGGCGGCTGGATCACCGACAACATCTCGTGGCCGTGGATCTTCTACATCAACATCCCGGTCGGCATCCTCGCGGCGGTGTTCACCTGGTCGATCTACCGCACCCGCGATGCCGTGCCGCAGAAGGTGCCGCTCGACTACGTGGGCCTGGGCCTGCTGGTGCTGTGGGTCGGTGCGCTGCAGGTGATGGTCGACAAGGGCAAGGAGCTCGACTGGTTCCAGTCCGGCCAGATCATCACGCTGGGCGTCGTCGCGGTGGTGGGCTTCCTGTTCTTCCTCGCGTGGGAGCTGACCGAGAAGAACCCGATCGTCGACCTGCGGCTGTTCGCGCGGCGCAACTTCTGGCTGGCCACGGTGGCGTTGTCGGTGGGCTACGGGCTGTTCTTCGGCAACGTGGTGCTGATGCCGCTGTGGCTGCAGCAGTACATGGGCTACACCGCCACCTGGGCCGGCATCGCGCTGGCGCCGGTGGGGGTGCTGGCGATCCTGCTGTCGCCGTGGGTCGGCAAGAACATCGGCAAGGTCGATCCGCGGCGGCTGGCCACGGTGGCCTTCCTCGGCTTCGGGCTGGTGCTGTGGATGCGCTCGCATTTCAATACGCAGGCCGACTTCAACACCATCCTGGTGCCAACGATCCTGCAGGGCGCGGCGATGGCGTTCTTCTTCATCCCGCTGCAGGCCATCATCTTCTCGGGCCTGCAGCCGCAGCAGATGGCGGCCGCGGCCGGCCTGAGCAACTTCGTGCGCATCACGGCCGGCGCGATCGGCACGTCGATCTTCACGACGGCCTGGGAGAACCGCGCGGTGCTGCACCATGCGCAGATCGCCGAGACGGTGAACGGCAACAGCATCGCCGCGACGCAGACGCTGTCGAACCTCGGCGCCACCGGCTACAGCCCCGACCAGGCGCTCGCGACGGTGAACCGGCTGGTCGACCAGCAGGCCTACACGATGGCGGCGACCGACCTGTTCTACCTGTCGTCAGCGCTGTTCATCCTGCTGATCGGGCTGGTGTGGCTGACGCAGCCCAAGAAAGGTGGGGCCGGCGGCGGTGGGGGCGGGGCTCACTGAGCCGGCTCGGCGGGCGGCGGCGGGATGCCGTCGCTCGTCGGCTGGTCGTTCGTCGGCCGGTAGCGGCTGCCCCAGGCCGGCCCCGGCTCTGCCGGGGTGATGCTGTAGGGCCCCAGGTGTCCCGGCGTGCGTTGCGCAGCAAGCGGTGCGCTGGCGCCGATCCGGTGGGCTGCAGGCGGTGTGGCGGTCTGGCGCGATACGGTGGACATGGGATTTCCGGGTCAGGCGGTCCGTGGGATCGAATGCCCTGAGAGG
>NZ_JBFUGN010000878.1:0-2610 GCF_056402895.1 Rhizobacter sp. P3_B12
GCGTGTTGGTCGCCTTCAGGAAGCTCTCGTCGAAGGTCTTGCGGTTCAGCAGGCCGGTCAGCGTGTCGCGCTCGCTGTAGTCGAGCAGGCCTTCGAAGTTGCGGTAGATGCGCAGGATGCTGCAGACCAGTCGCTGCGATTCGTCGCTCATCGCCGCCTCGGTCTCGACCTCGAGCACGCCGACCACCTCGCGGTCGGTGCTGACGGCGAAGATCGTGAGGTGGGGCGTGCCGGGCACCGCGAGCACCGTCTGCCCGTTCATCGCCTGCAGCCGCGCCGGGAAGGCGTCGAGCTCGGGCAGGCTGTCGACATCGGCCCACACCGGATCGGCACGCGCCACGGCATCGTGCTGCCCCAGGTGGGCCCGTGTCAGCCAGCGCTCCTGCCCCTGGTCGCCGACGCTGCGGTAGATCGCCACCGTCAGGGGGCGCAGCAGGTCGCGCAGCGCGCCCACCAGGGTCACATCGAGAATGTCGCGGTCGCGAAACCCCGTCAGCTCGGCGAGATGGTCGACCAGCTCGGACATCGGATGTTCTCGTGTGAGCGCATGGTCGACAGGTTACGCCAAGGTGACGTCGGCCGTGTAGCGCCCGATCAGGGCCAGCAGGTCTTCTTCCGAATACGGCTTGCCGAGGTAGTGGTCGACGCCCAGCTCGGCCGCATAGTCGCGGTGCTTCTGTGCGATCCGCGAGGTGATCATGATCACCGGCAGGTCGCGCAGGCGCGCGTCGGCGCGGATGTTGCGCACCAGGTCGAAGCCGTCCATGCGCGGCATCTCGATGTCGCTCAGCACGACCTGCGGCAGGTCCTCGGCCAGGCGTTCGAGCGCGTCGATACCGTCCTTGGCGAGCTGCACGCRGTAGCCTTCGCGCACCAGCAGGCGCTGCGTGACGCGGCGCACCGTCAGCGAATCGTCGACCACCAGCACCAGCGGCGCCAGGCGTTGCGGCGCCTCGGCGGCCGCCGCTTCGATCATCTGCGCCTGCGTCGGCGCCTGGCGTGCCGCCAGCGTCGCGGCACGGGCCGCATCGCCATACAGCGTGGCCAGCGCCACCGGGTTGTAGATCAGCGCGACCGCACCCGAGGCCAGCAGCGTCATGCCCGCGAGACCCGGCAGGCGCGACAGCTGCGGCCCGAGGTTCTTCACGACCACTTCCTGGTTGCCCAGCACTTCGTCGACGTGCAGCGCGATGCGTTGCTGCGCACTGCGCACCACCACCACCGGGCGCATGCGGGTCACTTCCTGGCTGATGGCCGTCTGCTGCAGCAAGGCGCCCAGCCAGAAGAACAGCAGCGAACGGTCGCCGACCGTGAAGGTGCCGCTCGCGTAGGCATGCTCCAGCTCGTCCACCTTGGCGCGGCGCACGATCTCGATCAGCGTCGCGGGAACCGCGACCACCGTGCCGCCGCAGCGCAGCATCACGACCTGCGTCACCGCCGTCGTCAGCGGCAGCAGCAGCTTGAAGCTGGTGCCCTGGCCGACCGAGGTCGCGGTCTCGATGCGGCCGCCCATCGCGTTCACTTCGGAGCGGACCACGTCCATCCCGACCCCGCGGCCGGCCAGCTCGGTCACCTGGTCGGCGGTCGAGAAGCCCGGCGTGAAGATCAGGTTGGCCAGCTCGGCATCGCTCTTCGATTCATCGGCCTTGATCAGGCCCATCGCGATGCCCTTGTCGCGGATGCGCATCAGGTTCAGGCCGGCGCCGTCGTCGCGGAATTCCACGCCGACTTCGTTGCCTTCCTGGTGCAGCGACACGACGATGCTGCCGGCTGCTTCCTTGCCGATGCCGGTGCGCACGTCGGGGCGCTCGATGCCGTGCGTCACGCAGTTGCGCAGCAGGTGTTCGAAGGCCGGCGTCATGCGGTCCAGCACGCCGCGGTCGATTTCGATCGAGCCGCCGACGATGTCCAGGCGCACCTGCTTGCCGGTTTCYTTCGCGGCCTGCCGCACCACGCGGTACAGGCGGTCGGAGGCGCTTTCGAACTCGACCATCCGGGTGCGGAGCAGGTCATCCTGCAGGTCGCGCGTCAGGCGGGCCTGTGCCGCCAGTTCGTCTTCGGTCGTTTCCAGCGTGCGGTGCAGCGTGCGCTGCACGGTGGCCACGTCGTTCACCGACTCGGCCATCATCCGCGTCAGTTCCTGGAAGCGCGTGAAGCGGTCGAACTCCAGCGGGTCGAACGACTGGGCCTGCGCCTTCGCCTGCTCCAGCCGCGAGCTCATCTGCGTCTCGGCCTGCAGCTCGATGTCGCGCAGCTGGCCGCGCAGGCGCTCCAGGTTGTCCGTCAGGTCGGACAGCGAGCCGCGGATGTTGCCGACCTCGGCCTCGATCCGCGAGCGCGTGATGCTGACCTCACCGGCCTGGTTGACCAGCCGTTCGAGCAGCGGGCCGCGCACGCGCACCGCGGAGTGCGTCGGCGAGATGGCCTGTTCGACCGCCGCAGCCACCGCCGTCGGCGAGGCGGCGAAGCGCGACCAGTCGATGTCGCCGCCTGGCACCTGGGCCTGGGCGGCAACGCGTGCAGGGGTCAGCACCGGGGCGGCGACCGGCGGGGTCGCCGGTTTGGCCACCGGGGCGGCAACCACCGGCGCGGCCACGACAGGAGCAGGGA
>NZ_JBFUGN010000879.1:0-2607 GCF_056402895.1 Rhizobacter sp. P3_B12
CCTTCAGGGTCGCGAGCACGAGGCGGCTGCCGTCGACGGCCGGCTCGGCCGCTGCGGTCGATGGCGTGCGCACTGCGCCGGCGCCCGCGCTTGCCTTGGTCGGCGCGGGCCGCATGGCGCAGCCCGCCGCGAGCGCGGCGACGATCGTTCCGGCGAGCCATGCATGGCCCGCGGCGTTTCTGGTGTTCATGCCGGTTTCCTCGTGGTGGTGATGGACAGCAGCGCGTTCCCGTTGCCGCGGATGGACGCGCGGCGAAGGCCATGGATGGCGGCGAGCCAGCTGTCGTTGCTGGAGCTCAGCGCCCAGCTGGTCTCCTTGATGACGTCGAACCAGGTGAAGGCCCGCACGTTGGGCAGCGTCTCGAGGTCGCTGAACATGCGCTCGATCCATGCCGCCTTGTCGCCGCCGGTTTCGGAGCAGCCGAGTTCGGCCAGCACGATGGGCTTGGACGGCGCGATCTCGCGGGCCATCGCGACCGCGCGGCCGAAGACCTGGCTGAAGGGCGTCCAGTGCGACCAGCTCTGGCTGGTGCCGAAGTTGTAGCCGTCGATGCCGATCCAGTCGACATACTCGTCGCCGGGGTAGGCCGCGCGCGGGTCGTTCCAGGACTCCGCGGGCGTGCTGTCGTTGTTGAAGCACCAGACCCAGCGCACCTTGTTTGCGCCGGCCGCCCGAAAGCGCTCGACGATGTGGCGGTGGGCCCGCGCGAAGAGCTGGGGCTGGCGGCCGTTCTTCCCCAGGCACCAGGGGTACCAGTCGCCATTGAACTCATGGCCCACGCGCAGCATGAAGGGGAGGTCGACGCGCGCCGCGCCTTGCGCCCAGGCGTCGATGGTCGCGTCCCACTTGCCTGCGACGATGTCGGCGAGCGCCACCGGGCTGTTGTCGAAGCCCCAGGGCTCCCAGGTCACTTGCGCCGCCACGCCGCGCTGCGCGAGGTAGCGGATCTGCGACTCCGGGAACGACGCGCCGAATCGTGTGAACCACATCGCGGCCGCAGGCTGGCGGCGCAGGTCGGCTTGCGCGTCGTCCAGCAGATCGGGCAACGCGGTCTCGCGGAAGATGCCGAAGAAGATGCCGCGGCTGCCGTCCTCGTCGCGGTCGATGAGGACCGGCAAGGCCAGGCCGTCGTCGAGCTTCGACACCTTCTTCGGCACACCGCCGCAGGCCGGCAGGCCCACGCCGAGCGCCGAAGCGGCGAGCAGGCGGCGGCGCAGGAGCTGGTCGGCCCTCATGGTGCCAACTCCAGCCGGACGATCGCCATCGAGCGGGCGGGCAGGGTGATCGTGCGTCCCGCCTGCGCGGCGAGCGGCTGCAACGGCTTCTCCTCTTCCGCGATGCCGGCGTCGAAGAAGCGTGCGTCCTTGAACGTCAGCGCGGCCTGGCCGTCGATGCGCACCGGCTGGGGCTGCGTGCGGGTGTTGAACAGCACGAGTTGAAGCTGCGAACCCTTCTTCGTCGCATGGGCCCACAGCATCGAGTCGCTGCTCGCCGCTTCGACGAAGGAGCCATCCAGCTCGCCCAGCAGGCCGAAGCCGTAGTAGGTCGGGCGCGGCACGCCGCCCGTGTCCAGCAGCCCGTGGAATCCGGTGCCCATGTAGGCGAAGTAGTGGGCCAGGTTCACCCCTTGCTGCGCCATGCGCAAGGCCGATTCGGCCGCCCACATCGCACCCACCTGGTCGGACAGGAAGCGCGGCCGATCGGTGCGCCACGACAGGCCGTACTCCGTCACGCCGAAGCGGATGCTCCGCTTGTGGCCGAGCGGGTTGCGCGAGCGGTCCTTCCACAACGCGGAGAAGCGCGCGGTCGAGCGGTCGACCTCGACCACCGTGGCGAGCGCAGCCTCTTCGGTGCCGTCGCCTTCGGTGGGGTAGATGTGCCAGGTGAGCATGTCCACGACGTCGCCGCACAACGCGACGAAGCGTTCGAGGAAGAGCGGTGCGCCGGGCTGCGCACCGGAGACGGCGGGGCCGGCGATCAAGGCCTTCGGGTCTTCGCGGCGAATCGCCGCGGCCTGCGCGCGGAAGACGTCGCAATAGCGCTGGACCGTCCAGCTCGGGTCGCCGCGCACGGTGCTGAAGAGGTCGGGCTCATTGCCGATCTCCCAGATCCTGACGTTCAGTCCGCGGGCGCGGGCCATGCGCACGGCACGGGCCGCGTCCTGCGGCGTGTTGGCGGCGGGGCGGTCGGGCCGGCCCTCGAACACGCGTGTCTGCACGAGCAGCTCGCGTTCGCCCGCGATCTGCGACAGCAGCGACTTGAAGGCATCCAGCGTCGGCTCGTCCATGTCGTGTTCGTCGCCGATGTTCCCCCCGGGAAAGCGCAGCGCAGCGGCCGGAACCTTGGCGATCTCCTCGCGGAATTCCGTCACCGACATCCAGTTGCCGAAATTGAAACCAGACAGCACCTGCCGGTTGACGGCCGGGCCGGCGCGCGTGGGGTCGATGCGCACCGTGGCGACCTGCGCGTTCGCCCAGCTCGCCACCGTGAGGGCGAAGACGCCGACGCAGCGAGCGACCGAACGGAGGGGAGTGGGGGGAGGAATGCATGTCGGCTTCATGGCCGGCACGATAGCCTGCCGTGCAAGCGCTTGCAACCTGCTGGCC
>NZ_JBFUGN010000880.1:0-2605 GCF_056402895.1 Rhizobacter sp. P3_B12
GCAGAGGAAGCCTCGCTGCCACTGTCCTAAAAGAAGGAAGGCTCCCCCCAAGGGGAATCCGATATCGCGTGTATCGGAGTCACAGCCGGCAACTTGAGTCCTCGGGTGCGACTTTTTTCACGCACCACGCCCCGCTCGTCGTTCATCAGCCCTTCAGCAGCTGCAGCACCTGCTGCGGCAGCTGGTTGGCCTGGGCCACCATCGCGTTGCCGGCCTGTTGCAGGATCTGCGCACGGCTCAGCGCGGCGGTTTCAGCCGCGAAGTCGGCGTCCATGATGCGGCTGCGGGCGGCCGACTGGTTTTCCACCGCCGTCTGCAGGTTGGCGATCACCGAATCGAAGCGGGACTGGCTGGCACCGTAGGTGGCGCGGGTGTCGTTGATCAGGTCCAGCGCGCCGTCGATGGAATTCATCACCGTCGCGATGGCAGTCGCGTCGGCCGTGCTATCGATCACGACCAGCGCGTCGGTCACCGCGGTGATCGAGGCGTCGACGGTCAGGTTGACGGTGGTGATGTCGATGGTGTCGTTGACGGTCGTGTTGGCGCCGACCTGGAAGGTCTGCGTGCCGGTCGACGCGAGGATCGGCTGGCCGTTGAACGTGGTCCCGTTGAGGACACGGCCGATTTCGGCCGACAGCTGCTTGAATTCCTTGTTCAGCGAATCCTTGTCGCTGTTGCTGTTGGTCGAGTTGCGGGCCTGCACCGACAGTTCGCGCATGCGTTGCAGCGCATCGCCCACCTTGGACAGCGCACCTTCAGCGGTCTGCGCCATCGAGATGCCGTCGTTGGCGTTGCGGATCGCGACGTTCATGCCGCGCACTTGCGCGTTCATCCGTTCGGCGATCGCGAGGCCGGCGGCGTCGTCCTTCGCGGAATTGACGCGCAGGCCGGACGACAGGCGCTGCATCGAGACGGCCAGCGCGGACTGGGAAGAATTCAGGTTTCGTTGCGCGTTCAGCGAAACGATGTTCGTGTTGATGGTTTGTGGCATGAAGCACTCCTCAAGAATCAATGACTCCCGGCGAAATGCGCCGGCGCTTGCCGCAGGGGTGTGATGCCCTGCGTCAGACCCGGCGCGAATCACCGTTGGCCACCGACATGAAAGGTGTGCTGTTGCACACCGCCCCGTCAGCATCCTWCAGTGGATCCGGACCGCAGATCCCGGGCGAGGAACCTGTGGAAGTGATTGTTCCGAGAACTGGAGTGGGGTTAAACCGGGAAATGAGCCGGTTCGACCCGTCTTTTCATCCGCCAAACGAGAAGGCCCCGCCCGGTTTCCCGGGCGGGGCCTTGTAGAAGCGAGCCTGGCGGCTTACTTCAGCAGCGACAGCACTTGCTGCGGCAGTTGGTTGGCTTGCGCCACCATCGCCGTGCCGGCCTGCTGCAGGATCTGGGCACGCGACAGGTTCGACGTTTCAGACGCGAAGTCGGCATCCGTGATGCGGCTCTTGGCGGCCGACTGGTTCTCCACCGAGGTCTGCAGGTTGGAGATCACCGAGTCGAAGCGGTTCTGCACCGCACCGTACATGGCGCGCTCGCTGTTGATCGAGTCGATCGCGCCGTCGATCTTGTCGATCACGTCCTTCAGGGCAGCCGCGTCTTGCGTGCTGTCGATCTTCTCGCTGGTCACGTCGGTGATGCTGGCGGCTTGCGACATGTCGGTGGTGGTCACCGTGATCGAGTCGTTGGTGGTCGTGTTGGCACCGATCTGGAACTCTTTCGCGCCGGCGTCGGAGCCGATGATGTTGATGCCGTTGAAGGTCGTGCCACCGAGCACGCGGCTGATTTCCGCGCCGAGTTGCTGGAATTCCTTGTCCAGCGAATCCTTGTCGCTGGTGCCGTTGGTGCCGTTGCGGGCTTGAACGGCGAGTTCACGCATGCGTTGCAGCGAATCGCCGACCTTGCCCAGCGCGCCTTCAGCGGTCTGCGCCAGCGAGATGCCGTCGTTGGCATTGCGGATCGCGACGTTCATGCCGCGGACCTGGGCGCCCATGCGCTCCGAGATCGCCAGGCCGGCGGCGTCGTCCTTGGCGCTGTTGACGCGCAGGCCGGAAGACAGGCGCTGCATCGAGGTCGACAGGGCATTCTGGGTGGTCGACAGATTGCGTTGTGCGTTCAGCGACGTGACGTTGGTGTTGACTGACATGCTCATTTGAAATACTCCATAACGGTTGAAACGAGACCCGGCATGAGCGCCGGCATTGCCTCGGCAGATTGGTGTCTCTACCGTGATCCTCTCTGCCTAAACGACCGCACGTCCTGTGCGGCTTGCTGCGCCCGGCCTCACTGGTCTGCCGGACCCCGGCGCCGTTGTTGCGTCGCCGTTGGAGGCTTTATCGGACCGCCACTTTCCGGACTTGAGACCCGGTCACGAAAATTTCGGAGGGATCCGTTGAACAGAGGGAGGAGAACCCGGCTTCTATCTGCACTTGGGCCGGAAACTTGAGGGTCCGCACGGACGTTTCGAGATGTTTCTCGCAGCCCGGGAAGCGCTGAATTGGCAGGCGTCTGCGGTGCATCTCCGCGAGACCGGCACGGGGTGGTTTCCTAGAATTTCAGCACCCTTCCACGGGGCGTGCCCAGGCGCGCCAGCACGATGCACACC
>NZ_JBFUGN010000881.1:0-2605 GCF_056402895.1 Rhizobacter sp. P3_B12
GCGCGGGGCGGCGGCAGCGGTGCGGCGCACGGGGGCCGCGGCCGGAGCCGACGCGGCAGGCAGCGCAGACGTGGCGTTGCGCGGCGCATCGCCCGGGCCATCGAACGGCGTGGATTGCGAGAAGGCGGGGCCTGCAACGACCGCGAGGGCGGCCAGCGCGAGGTGGGCACGGTTGAGCAAAAGGGTGTTCATCGTGGCGCGTTGCTCCATGGGGAATGTCATTGCGGGCCTCAACCGGTCTGCGCGAGCTTGTCGTCGCGCGGCACCGGCGTCGGGTCTTCCTTCAGGTCCAGCGACAGGATCTCCAGCCCGAGCGGGTTGGCGACCAGCGAGCCCTTGTTCGCGGCGATCTCGTCCTTGCCCTTGATGCGCCAGCCCATCTGCACGATGKCGTTGCGCCGGTCGACGACCGTGCCGTCGGGCTTGCGCTCGGTGAAGGTGGTGAAGACCAGCGTCTCGTACAGCGTCGCGCGGCCCTGCTCGGGGATCGTCGACGGGATCTGCGTGCGGTGCTGCACCACGCGCACGCGCACGTCGCGCTCCAGGCAGCGCGCCTTGCAGTCGCTCAGCTCGGCGGCGACGCGCGCGGCGTTGTAGTCGTCCTGCCCGAGGAACTGCGCGACCAGCTTGGGCGACAGGAAGAAGCCGACGAAGCGGTAGTCGCCGGTGATCGTCGCGGCATTCTTGCGGTAGCGCTTCTCGACGAACTCGCTGATCTTCGATTCGAGCGTGGTCTGGAAGAACTCCACCGGGCGCGCCTGGTCGGCGAACTCCACCGTGTATGCGCCCGACGGATCGAGCTTGACCCAGGCCACGCGCACGTTGGAGGCGAAGCGCTGGTCGGCGGTGTACCAGCCGATCGCCGAGAACAGCGTGATGCCCGACAGCAGCAGGAACGCGACGAACCAGCGCGCGCGATCGGCCGACGCGGCGGCCAGCAGGTCGAAGCGCGATTGCGCGCGCAGCTTCGTGATCACCGTGTCGGGGATCAGGCCCTGCTCGGTGTCGTGTGCGGGCCGCGGTGCACCGGCGCGCACGCCGTCTCGGGGCGATCGGGGCTTCTTGAGCGGGAGGGTCATGGTGGTGGTCTCGCGGCGGTCGTGCCACGAACAGCGCAACACCGATGCCAGCTTGTGCAGCGCGCCGTCACGCCGCGCGAAATCTCAATCGCGCCAAGCAGTTAGCCGGCAACGTGGCATCGCTTCCTGCCAGGCACGCGGCGCGGCGACTGTGCGCGTTGCCGCAAGGCATGCGGTGGTGCTGGCGGCATTCCGCACGTCTGCCGCAACGAGGCGTTCGAGCCACCCTACGAGTTCTCGTAGCTTGCGCGCCGCCCACAAATCACTACGCTGGACCCCATCATGAAAGTCGCATTGCTTCACTTGTTCGGCAGCACCCGCGCTCAACTCGCGGCCCATTTGCGTGACGGTGGCCTGGACGTGCACGCGGTGTCCAACGCGGAGGACCTGCTGACGCTGATCGCGTCGGGCGCGGCCGGCGTGGTGGTCACCGACCTGCGCCTGCCCGGCGTGCACGAGGGCATGGAGCTGCTGTCGCAGTGCCATGCGATGGACCCACAGCTCACGGTGATCGCGCTGAGCGACCAGGAAGACACCGCGACCGCGGTCGAGGCGGTGCACCGCGGTGCGCGCGACGTGCTCGCGCCCGACAAGCTGCCGCGCCTGGCCATTGCGTGCAAGCAGGCGATCCGCTCGCGCGAGCTGACGCTGCAGACGCGCGCCGCCGAGGCGCTGCAGGACGTGGAGCCCGCGCCGGTGCGCCGCGGCATCGTGCCGATCCACGAGGTGCTGCGCGGCAACCACCCGGCGCTGGGCAAGCTGCGCCAGGTGCTGCTGCGGCTCTCGCGCGTCGACACCGACGTGCTGGTGAAGGCCGAGACCGGCTGCGGCAAGGAGGTGGTGGCGCGCTGCCTGCACGACTACGGACCGCGCGCCGACAGGCGCTTCGTCGCGATCAACTGCGGCGCGATCCCCGAGAACATCTTCGAGAGCGAGCTGTTCGGCCACGAGGCGGGCGCCTTCACCGGCGCGACCAAGCGGCGCATCGGCAAGCTCGAGTACGCGGCCGGCGGCACGGTGTTCCTCGACGAGATCGAGAGCATGCCGATGGCGATGCAGGTGAAGCTGCTGCGTGCGCTGCAGCAGCGCACGATCGAGCGCGTCGGCGGCAACGAGCCGATCCGGCTGAGCTGCCGCGTGGTGGCCGCGACCAAGGACGACCTGCTGGAGCTGTCGCGTGCCGGACGCTTCCGCATCGACCTGTACTACCGCATCAACGTGATCGAGCTGTCGCTGCCGCCGCTGCGCGAGCGGCGCGACGACATCCCGCTGCTTGCGCATGCCTTTGCACTGGAGGCGGCCGAGCACCACGGGTTGACCGAGGCCGAGCTCGACATCGAGTTCGTCTGCCGGCTGATGGTGCGCGACTGGCCGGGCAACGTGCGCGAGCTGCGCAACGCGGTGGAGCGGCACGTGCTGGGCATGCCCGAGCTGGCCGGCGGCGACGATGCGCCGCAGCAGTCGCTGCCGCAGCTGGTGGCCTCGTTCGAGCGCACGGTGATCGAGCAGTGCCTGCGCAGGTGCGG
>NZ_JBFUGN010000882.1:0-2598 GCF_056402895.1 Rhizobacter sp. P3_B12
GCATCGAACGCAGGATCTCGGCCGGCGGCGTCAGGTCCTTGATCTCGTAGCGCAGCACCTTCACGCCCCAGTTGCCGGCCGCCTCGTCGAGCGCGCTGACCACCGCGCCGTTGATCGAATCGCGCTCCTCGAAGGTCTTGTCCAGCTCCATCTTGCCGATCACCGAGCGCAGCAGCGTCTGCGCCAGCTGCGTGATCGCGAACACGTAGTTGCTCGAGCCGTAGCTCGCGCGCATCGGGTCGGTGATCTGGAAGTAGATGATCCCGTCGACCTGCAGCTGGGTGTTGTCCTTGGTGATGCAGACCTGGCTCGGCACATCGAGCGGCACCTCTTTCAGCGAATGCTTGTAGGCCACGCGCTCGATGAACGGAATGACGAAACTCAGTCCCGGCACCAGCGTGCGGTCGTACTTGCCCAGCCGCTCGACCACCCAGGCGTTCTGCTGCGGCACGATCTTCAGCGTGCGCACGATGAAGATGCCGACGATCACGACCAGAACCAGCGCGATTTCCATGAGGGGCTTTCGAGGAGTGGGGAAGGGGAGAGAAAAAAAGCGGAACGAGAACGAGGTCAGCGTGGCGCGGAGGGCGCCAGCACCAGCCAGTTGCCCTCCACCGCCTGCACCACGTGTTCGCCGGGCAGTGCCGGCGCATCGGGCGCGAGCCGCGCCGTCCAGGTGGAGCCGCGGTAGGGCACGCGGGCGGTGCGGTCGTCGGCCCAGGCCGCGACGGTCACGCGTTCGCCGATGTCGATGTTGACGTCGCGGTTCTCGCGCACCGGGCCGGCCGGCGGCTGCTGCATGCGGCGCCAGTGCCACAGCGCCACCGCGCCGCCGCCCACCACGGCGGCCATCACCAGCTGGCCGGGCAGCTTGAAGCCCAGCAGCGCCGCGATCGCCGCGGCCGCCAGGCCGAGCGCGAACATCAGCAGGTAGAAGGTGCCGGTGGCCAGCTCGGCGGCCACTGCCACCCCGGCGGCCACCCACCAGAACGTTGACGGGCTCATGTCCACGGGCTCTCCTTGTTGGAAGGTCTGTTGCGTCCACCCCGCACGCAGGTCGGCAGTGTAAGGCGCACCCCGCACCTGTCATCGATCGGCCCTACACTTCGCGCCTTCATTCCGTTGCCCTCCAGAGGTGGCCATGCTCCGTTTCAACTTTCCGATCGTCATCATCGACGAAGACTTCCGCTCCGAGAACACCTCGGGCCTGGGAATCCGGGCGCTGGCCGCGGCCATCGAGAAAGAGGGCTTCGAGGTGCTGGGCGCCACCRGCTACGGCGACCTGTCGCAGTTCGCGCAGCAGCAGAGCCGCGCCAGCGCCTTCATCCTGTCGATCGACGACAACGAGTTCACGCAGGGCCCCGAGCTCGACCCGGTCGTGCTGAACCTGCGCAAGTTCATTCAAGAGATCCGCTTCAAGAACGCCGAGATCCCGATCTACCTCTACGGCGAGACGCGCACCTCGCAGCACCTGCCCAACGACGTGCTGCGCGAGCTGCACGRCTTCATCCACATGTTCGAGGACACGCCGGAGTTCGTGGCCCGCCACATCATCCGCGAAGCCAAGTCGTACATGGACGGCCTCGCGCCGCCGTTCTTCCGCGCGCTGGTCGACTACGCGCAGGACGGCTCGTATTCGTGGCACTGCCCCGGCCACTCGGGCGGCGTCGCGTTCCTGAAGAGCCCGGTCGGGCGCATGTTCCACCAGTTCTTCGGCGAGAACATGCTGCGCGCCGACGTGTGCAACAGCGTCGACGAGCTCGGCCAGTTGCTCGACCACACCGGCCCGATCGCCGAGAGCGAGCGCAATGCGGCGCGCATCTTCAACGCCGACCACTGCTTCTTCGTCACCAACGGCACCAGCACCAGCAACAAGATGGTGTGGCACCACAACGTGGCGCCGGGCGACGTGGTGGTGGTCGACCGCAACTGCCACAAGTCGATCCTGCACTCGATCATCATGACGGGCGCGGTGCCGGTGTTCCTGCCGCCCACGCGCAACCACTACGGCATCATCGGCCCGATCCCCGAGGCCGAGTTCTCGCCCGAGGCCATCCGCCRCAAGATCGCGAAGAACCCGCTGCTGGCCGGTGTCGATGCGAAGAAGGTCAAGCCGCGCATCCTGACGTTGACGCAGAGCACGTATGACGGCGTGCTCTACAACACCGAGAGCATCAAGAAATCGCTCGACGGCTACATCGACACGCTGCACTTCGACGAGGCCTGGCTGCCGCACGCGGCCTTCCACGAGTTCTACGGCGAATACCACTCGATGGGCCGCAACCGGCCGCGCCCGAAGGACCAGATCGTCTATGCGACGCAGTCCACGCACAAGCTGCTGGCCGGCATCAGCCAGGCCTCGCAGGTGCTGGTGCAGGACGCGCAGCACCGCAAGCTCGACACGCACCTCTTCAACGAGGCCTACCTGATGCACACGTCGACCAGCCCGCAGTACGCGATCATCGCGAGCTGCGACGTGGCCGCCGCGATGATGGAGGCGCCGGGCGGGCGCGCGCTGGTGGAAGAGAGCATCGCCGAATCGATGGACTTCCGCCGCGCGATGCGCAAGGTCGACAAGGAGTACGGCAAGGACTGGTG
>NZ_JBFUGN010000883.1:0-2596 GCF_056402895.1 Rhizobacter sp. P3_B12
TCCGTGCGCTGACCGAAGAGACCGGCACCACGATCGACATCGGCGAAGACGGCACCATCACGATCGCGTCGGCCGACTCCGACAAGGCCGCCTACGCGAAGAAGCGCATCGAAGAGATCACCGCCGAAGTGGAAGTGGGCAAGGTCTACGAAGGCCCGATCACCAAGCTGCTCGAGTTCGGTGCGCTGGTCAACCTGCTGCCGGGCAAGGACGGCCTGCTGCACATCAGCCAGATCGCGCACCAGCGCGTCGAGAAGGTCACCGACTTCCTGAAGGAAGGCCAGATCGTCAAGGTCAAGGTGCTCGAGACCGACGAGAAGGGCCGCGTCAAGCTGTCGATGAAGGCCCTGATCGACCGCGACCAGGCGCCTGCGCAGGAGTGATGACCGGCCGCGCGGCCGCTGCGTCTCGACGCGGTGGCCGTGTGGCGGCGTCCTGCCCACCGAGCTTCCGATGAAAGCCATCGCGATCACCACCCCCGGCGCGCCCGACGTGCTGCGCGCCATCGAGCGCGCGGCACCGGTGCCTGCGGTCGGCGAGCTGCTGATCCGCGTCGGCGCATCGGGCGTCAACCGGCCCGACGTGCTGCAACGCAAGGGCCTGTACCCGGTGCCGCCGGGCGCGTCGGACCTGCCGGGGCTGGAGGTCGCGGGCGAGGTGGTCGGTGGCGATGCGGCGGCAATGGCCGAGGCCGGCGTCGCCATCGGCGACCGCGTCTGTGCGCTGGTGGCCGGTGGCGGCTATGCCGAGCTGTGCGTCGCGCCGGTCGGCCAGTGCCTGCCGGTGCCGAAGGGCTTCAGCGACATCGAGGCCGCAAGCCTGCCCGAGACCTTCTTCACCGTCTGGTCGAACGTGTTCGAGCGCGCCCGCCTGCAACCGGGCGAGACGCTGCTGGTGCAGGGCGGCACGAGCGGCATCGGCGTCACCGCGATCCAGCTGGCCCGGGCCTTCGGCGCGCGCGTGATCGCGACGGCCGGCAGCGACGACAAGTGCGCCGCCTGCGTGTCGCTCGGCGCCGACCATGCGATCAACTACCGCACGCACGATTTCGTCGCCGAAGTGCAGCGGGTCACCGACGGCCGCGGCGCCGACGTGATCCTCGACATGGTGGCCGGCGACTACATCGCGCGCGAGCTGCAGTGCCTGGCCGATGACGGCCGCATCGCGCTGATCGCGGTGCAGGGCGGCACGGCCGCGCAGATCGACGCCGGCGCCGTGCTGCGCCGGCGGCTGACCATCAGCGGCTCGACGCTGCGTCCGCGCTCGGTCGCGTTCAAGACCGCGATCGCGAAGGCGCTGCGGCAGCAGGTGTGGCCGTGGCTCGAAGCGGGCCGCGTGAAGCCGGTGATCCACCAGGTGTTCCCGGCGGCGCAGGCGGCCGAGGCCCACGCGCTGATGGAATCGAACCAGCACATCGGCAAGCTGGTGCTCACATGGTGAGTACACAACTGAGCACTGCACAAGGAGCTTCGGGCATGCGTCGCAAACTCGTCGTCGGCAACTGGAAGATGAACGGCAGCCGCGTGGCCAATGCCGAACTGCTGGCCGGGCTGGCAGCGGCCGGCCCGTTCGATGCCGACGTGGCGGTGTGCGCGCCGTTCCCGTACCTGGGCGAGGTCGCGCTGTCGCTGCAAGGCCAGCGCCTGGCGTGGGGCGCACAGGATTGTTCAAGGAACGAGAGCGGTGCCTTCACCGGCGAGGTGTCGGCATCGATGCTGGCCGAGTTCGGCTGCCGCTACGTGATCGTCGGGCACTCGGAGCGGCGTGCGCTGCATGCCGAATCCGACCAACTGGTCGCCGACAAGGCGAAGGCGGCATTGGCCCACAAGCTGACGCCGATCGTCTGCGTCGGCGAGACGCTGGCCGAGCGCGAGGCCGGGCAGACCGATGCGGTGGTCAAGCGCCAGTTGTCGGCGGTGATCCACACGCTCGCGCACTGCATCTCGCAGGTCGTCGTGGCCTACGAGCCGGTGTGGGCGATCGGCACCGGCAAGACGGCGTCGCCCGAGCAGGCGCAGGCGGTGCATGCGCTGCTGCGCGCGCAGTTGCACGCGGCGACGCAGAAATCCGATGAGATGTTGTTGTTGTACGGCGGGAGTGTGAAAGCCGACAACGCCGCCAGCCTGTTTGCCCAAGTCGACATCGACGGCGGGCTGATCGGCGGGGCGTCCCTGAAGGCCGCGGATTTCGCGGCCATATGCAAAGCCGCGGCCTGACCCGCGGACCCTGATTTTTCTGGAGCAAGAACAATGCAAGTGCTGTTGAATTTCGTCGTCGTCATCCAGATGCTGGCAGCCCTGGTCATGATCGGCCTGGTGCTGGTGCAGCACGGCAAGGGGGCCGACATGGGCGCCTCGTTCGGCAGCGGCTCGTCGGGCAGCCTGTTCGGCGCGACCGGCAGCGCGAACTTCCTGTCGCGCTCGACGGCGGTGTGCGCGGCGGTCTTCTTCGTCTGCACGCTGACGCTCGCGTACTTCTCGCACGAGCGCGCGAGCCTGGCGCCGGCGTCGGGCTCGACCATCCTGGATCGTGCGCCCGGCATCGCTGCAAGCGCTCCTGCCGGTGGTGCGTCGGGCGCTGCCGCGATCCCGGCCGA
>NZ_JBFUGN010000884.1:0-2595 GCF_056402895.1 Rhizobacter sp. P3_B12
GGCGCGGGATGATGCCGTGCATCGCGTCGTACAGGCGCGACGACTCGTCGGCGATCAGGCGCGCCGCCTGCTCGGCCTGCGGATCGAGCGTGCGCATGCGCTGCGCGATCGACAGCGCCATGCTGCGCATCGCCGTCACCGACTGGCCCAGTTCGTCATGCAGCTCGCGCGCGATCAGGTGGCGCTCCTGCTCGATCTGGTGGTCGACCCAGCGCGTCAGCTCGCGGCTCTCGGAGAGCTGCAGCTCGGCACGCACCGCGCGGCGCTCGGTCTCGATGTGGCCCTGCAGCATGCCGACCATGCGGTTGAAGGCCTTGCCGATGGTGCCGGCCTCGGCCCCGGGCAGCGGCGGCAGCGAGACATCGAAGCGGCCACCTTCCAGCTGGTTCAGCGCCGCGACGATCTGGCCGAACGGCCGCAGCGTGCGCCCGACCAGCCAGTACACCAGCCCGTTGAGTACCACCAGCATCACGACGGCCCCGAACACCAGCGTGATGGCCTCGTCCCAGGCGTCGAGCACGGCGCGCGAGGCGTTCGCCTGCACCGTCAGCCGGCCGTCGGGCAGGTCCAGCGACTGCACGGCCGGCGGCGGCGCGACCAGTGCGTCGAACCAGTCGGGCGCATCGCGGCCCGGCTTGTAGGGCGATGGCGGCGAGGCATAGAGCACCGCGCCCTGCCGGTCGAGCAGCGTGATGTCGTTCGAGCGCACGCGGCCCATGCCCTGCAGGAAGGCCAGCACCGCCGGCGTGCCCTGGGCCGCGTAGCGCCACACGGTGCGGTTCATGAACTGCCCGGCCACGCGGTTGGCGGCCACCACTTCCTCGTTCACCGACGCGCGCATGCTGCGCAGCTCCAGGCCCATCATCACGAACAGGAACAGCAGCGTCAGCAGCCCGACGATCAGGTGGATCTTCAGCCTCAGAGTCATGACGACCCCTCGTCCGACGGGTACGTCGGACGGTCCCCCGAGGGGACACGGGCCGGCTTGGGAGCGGCCCGGCGCTCGGCCCGTTCTGCTTCGAAATGCCCGTGCGCTGCGTAGCCGTCCAGCGCCTCGACCATCGCGCGCACCATCGCCGGATGCGAGGGATCGTGGCCGGCGCCCTCGACGAGGCGCAGGTGGCTGTGCGGCAGGCGCTGGTGCAGCGCGACAGCGCCCTGGGGCCGGCAGATGCGGTCTTCGCTGCCGTGCAGCAGCAGCGTCGGCACCACCGGCAGGCGGTCGCAGCGATCGAGCAGCGGCGGGTCATCGAGCCAGCAGCGGTGCAGCAGGTAGTGGCTCTGCACGCGGTAGCGGTCGACCTGCGCCTCGAGCGCCGCGCCCGACGGCTCGGGCTGTGCCACGGCGCCGGTCGCGAGCGTGCTTTCCCAGCGCCACCAGGCCAGCGCGATGCGGCGCGCGGTGTCGGCATCCGTCTTGTCATCGATGGCCAGGCCTTGCGCGAGGAACGGCAGCAAGGCGCGGCGCTGCTCGGGCGGCGCGATGGATGCGAACTGCACCCAGGCCTCGCCCTGCCCGGCCGGAACCTCTTGAAAGAAGCCGGTGATGTCGTCCTCGCGCGCGAGGAAGGTGGCGCGCAGCAGCAGCCCGGCCACCGCGCCCGGATGCGCCATGGCATACGCCAGTGCGAGCGTGGCACCCCACGAGCCGCCGACCACCCGCCAGCGCGCGATGCCGAGCGCCTCGCGCAGCGTCTCCAGGTCGGCCACCAGGTGGGCGGTGGTGTTGTCGACCGTGCTGCCGCGCGGCTGGCTCCTGCCCGCACCGCGCTGGTCGGGGCTGACGATGCGGTAGCGGGCCGGATCGAAGAAGCGGCGCAGCAGCGGCGAGCTGCCGGAACCCGGGCCGCCATGCAGCACCACCACCGGGATGCCCTGCGGATTTCCGCTCTCCTCGACGTGCAGCACGTGGCCACCCGGCACGCGAAGTTCGTGCACGCGGTACGGTGCGGTTTCGGCGTAGAGCATGGCCGCGGCATGGTAGCCCGCGCCCCCGCCGCCGCGCTTCAGTGCTTTCGCTACAGCAAATTCTTCCGTTGCTCCACCAGCCGCATGATCATCGGCGTGAAGATCAGCTGCATCGCGAGCTCCATCTTCCCGCCCGGCACCACCAGCGTGTTGGCACGCGACATGAACGAGTCGTGCAGCATCGACAGCAGGTACGGAAAATCGATGCCGCGCGGGTTCGCGAAGCGGATCACCACCAGGCTCTCGTCGGCGGTCGGGATGGTGCGCGCGATGAACGGATCCGAGGTGTCGACCACCGGCACGCGCTGGAAGTTGATGTGCGTGCGCGTGAACTGCGGGCAGATGTATTCCACGTACTCGTGCATGCGGCGCAGGATCACGCTGGTCACCGCCTCGGTCGAATAGCCGCGCGTGCTGCGGTCGCGGTGGATCTTCTGGATCCACTCCAGGTTGATCACCGGCACCACGCCGATCAGCAGGTCGGTGAAGCGCGCCACGTCGACCTTGTCGGTCGTCACGCCGCCGTGCAGGCCCTCGTAGAACAGCAGGCTGCTCGGCGGCAGCGGCGCCCAGGCGGTGAAGGTGCCCGGCGGCTGCTGGTACGGCGCGGCCTCCTCGTCGTTGTGC
>NZ_JBFUGN010000885.1:0-2589 GCF_056402895.1 Rhizobacter sp. P3_B12
GATGATTTGCGAGGCTCGCCCGGAGTCGCTCACCAGTTGGTAGTACCCCGACCCACCCATCTCGCACACGCAGCCACCGCTCAATGCCGCCTCGAATGAGTCGAGCAGCGCCTGCATGCGCCGCAACCCCTTGATGTTCCCTTTGTTAAGTTCTGACGTGCCGACTCCTGCAAGCAGCATCAGTTCCTCGATGCTGCAGATTCCGTCGGGCTTGCACGCAAACAACCTGAAAAGCCTGGATGCAAGGCGGCGCTCCTGCTCCGTTGCGTCGGAGAGTTGACTCATCCGCAGCGTCATGCGATACCCATTGACCAGCAGCGTCAAGTCTTGCAAGTCGCCGTGCGCACGGCTCTCTCGAGGCAATGCAGGCATGCTCCGCTCAGCGACGCGGGTTTCACCGTGGAGCTGGAACGGCAGGGGAGCCGAGAGGTCGCTCGCCAGCAACTCCGGTTGCTCCATGCACAGATGCGGAGGCGGCTGGCAACTCAGGATGGCCTGAACCAACGACAGCGGAATCGCCGATCCTCCTCCCGGCAATTCCAGCACCTTGATGGGACTGAACGGCCCCAGGCACGCGGCAATGGCGCAGTACTGCGCTTCCGTGAACCCGGACACATCGATCACCAGATGCTGCAGGCCATTCATCCTGCCGATGGCCTCCATCCAGCCGCACAACTGATCTGCCGGCACACCCCTCGCATTGATCACCCGCAGCGCGGAGATGGCCCCGCTGTTCGAAAGGTCGAATTGCGCCGTCTCATCGTCGGGGCGACATTGGCTGAAATCCAGCAGGCGAGCCTGCCAGCCCGTCCGGCCACCGGGGCTCTGCGCAGACGCTGCGGGCCCGCCTGGCCCGGCCCCCATCCCAAACCCGACCTGGCGCGACATCGAGTACATCTCTTCGACTCCATTGTTCAAGAGGTCGATGAGTCACTCCCCCAGGCAAAATCGTTCCCCCAGGGGATGTCACCCGACGGTGTCGGGACCTGGCCGAAGAAGAATTGATCGAACGGGTTGTCCTGATTCGGCGTCGCTGGCGGATTCATGTATGTCGTCACGCCCGGCGTCGATGGCGTCACCGGCATGGCGATGGTCTGCCATGAGGGCGTGCCCGGCCGCTGCTGCGAGCCAGGATCGAAGGCGTTCCTTCCCTCCATCGACCCATGGAACACCGGCYCCAGGTATCCCGGCGGCAACGGACTGTCGTCGAAATCGATTTGCGAAGTGGACGCGACCACATCCTGGTGGTGGAGCCATGGGCATGTCCGGACAGCCTCGATCACACCCTGCGGCACGCATTGCCCGCCGCCCAGCAGATCCAGCGTGCGGAGATTGCTGAACCGCCCCAGGCACCGTGCGATGGTTCCGCACTGTTGCGTGCTCCATCTCGAGATGTCGATCGTCAGGTGCGTCAAGCCATTCATCCTGCCGATGGCCGCCATCCAGAATCCCAGGTCTTCCACGGACATGGCGGCAGCGCCTGTGACATCGAGGCGCGAAATCGAGCAGTTGTTCGACAACGCCTTGGCCACCCCTTTCGGCAGCGATGCCGCGAACAACAAATCCAGCTTCACGTGGGGGATGCCCGTGCAGCAACCCAGAATCTCAGCGGCTCCACCCATTTCACCGCAATGGCCCACCTCCAGCCGGCTGAAGGCTGGAAGCAGGGCCGGCTCCGCCCCGAACCGAAGCGGCTTCTCTCGGCCGATCTCACCCTGTGGGACCGGTTGCCCCCTGAACGATCCGGACACGTACCCACGCCCCGACACATTCATGCAAGAGCCTCCATGCCGTTCGGCAGGCACAGACGCGGAGGCGGCTGCCAACTCACGATGACCTGCAGCGCCCATCCCAAACCGCTCTGGCTCGACGCCGAATGCATCTCATCGACTCCAAGTTCATGAGGTCGATGAGTGACTCCGCCAGGCAACATGGTTCCGTCGATGCCGCCAATCTGCAGCGCCGCCCGACGACGGCGGTCCGCTCAGCTGCGGTAATCGGCGTTGATCTTGACGTAGTCGTAGCTCAGGTCGCAGGTCCACACCGTCGCCGCTGCCTGCCCGCGGTTCAGCACCACCCGCACGTCGATCTCGCTCTGCTTCATCACGCGCTGCCCGTCTTCCTCCCGGTAGTTCGGGTTGCGCCCGCCCTGCTTCGCGACATGCACGTCGTCGAGGAACAGGTCGATCTTCGTCTGGTCGAGGTCGGCGATGCCGGCATAGCCCACCGCCGCCAGGATGCGGCCCAGGTTCGGATCGCTCGCGAAGAAGGCCGTCTTCACCAGCGGCGAGTGCGCGATCGCATACGCCACCTGCTGGCACTCGGCCTCGCTGGCGCCGGCATCCACCTGCACGGTGATGAACTTGGTCGCGCCCTCGCCGTCGCGCACGATCGCCTGCGCGAGCTGCTGCGCCACGCTGACCAGCGCCTCGCGCAAGGCCGCGCCTTCCGCGCTGTCCACGCTCGTGATCGGCGCATGCCCGGCCTGCCCGGTCGCGACGACGACGAACGAGTCGTTGGTCGACGTGTCGCCATCGATCGTGATGCGGTTGAACGACAGGTCGGCCGCCTCCTTCACCAGGCGCTGCA
>NZ_JBFUGN010000886.1:0-2588 GCF_056402895.1 Rhizobacter sp. P3_B12
GTGCACGCCAGCCATCGCGCGGCGGCTGCGCACGCCGGCCGCGCTGGCGGACGAGACGCTGCTGCGCTCGTACCGCGCCGACGAGTGGGCGCGCTGGTGTGCCGCCGCGGGCATCGAGCCGCCGCTGCTGCGCGGGCCGGTGTTCGATTCGTCGATCGCGATGGCGGCCGCCGCGGCGCAGGGCATCGGCGTCGCGCTGCTGCCGCCGGCGATGTTCGGCGAGGAGCTGCGCACCGAGCGGCTGGTGCAGCCGTTCGCGCTGGGGGTGTCGCTCGGGCGCTACTGGATCACGCGGCTGAAGTCGCGCGCGCCCACGCAGGCGATGCGGGTGTTCCAGGCCTGGGTGATGCAGGAAGCTTCGCAGCACTCGACGAAATAGCTGTACACCTATACAGTACGCGCCCAGTTCATCCATTCGCCACGACCCATGCCCGACACCACCGACGACACCGTGCTGATCCAGGAAGCGCGCCACTGGGAAGACGAGACCTGGATCGCCCAGGTGATCAAGAACGAGGACGACGACGGCTGGGCCGTCTCGATGACGCTGCGCGGCGAGGCCGAACCGGCGCTGGTCGGGCCGTGGACCATGGGCCGCGACAAGAAGAACCCGAAGCCGCTGGATGCGCCGGCCTTCCACACGCTGGTCAAGACCGCCCACGAGGTGCGGCGCCGCCACGAGCAGCAACTGCAGGCGCGGCTGCACAAGAAGATATGGATCGGGAGCGGCGCACAGGAAATCGTCGTGACGCTCGACATCGTGCCGGACGACGACGATCCCTACGCGATGCTGGCGGCCCGCGATGCCGAGGGCCGGGAAGTGGCGCGCAAGCGCGTCGAGGCCGGGTTCCGGCTGACGGCCGAGACGGCCGAGGCCTGGCTCGCGCGCGAGCTCGCTTGACCCGAAGGCTTCGGCGCGCCGCGGTGTTGGCCGGCACGCTGCTCGCAGCCGGCGTGGCCCAGGCGGACAGCGAATCCAGGGACGAAGGCGGGCGCGACGGCCCCGATGCGCCGATCCAGACGATCACGCTGCTCGGCTACGAGCACGTGCGGCTGCCGCAGGGCGAGCGCATGGGCCTGGTGGGCGGCTCGCTGCTGTTCGACGCCGGCTCCGGCTGGGCGTTCGGGCCAGCCGTGTATGGGGCGGCCACCGGGCAACGCGGCGGGTTGTTCGTCGCCGGGGTCGAGGTGCAGCACCGCTGGCAGTTCAGCCCCGGCTGGACGCTGGCCACGGGCCTGTACGCGGGCGGCGGCGGTGGCGCATCCGCGCCGGTGGGCTCGGGCCTGATGCTGCGGCCTGCGCTGACGGTGATGAAGGACATCGGCCCGGCGCTGCAGCTGGGCGTCTCGGCGTCTGCCGTGAATTTCCCGAGCGGCGAGATCAAGAGCGGGCAGCTGGGCCTGGCCCTGGCATGGCGTGGTGGTTTCACGCACCTGGCCGGAGAGCACGGCGGCACGGCCAGCACATCGAGCGGCATCACCGGCCTCGGCTTCGACCGCATGGCGCTGACCGCCACCACCTACCGCTTCGACGGCGCGCCGCGCCCGGCGGCCGGGCTGGCCGGTGCGCGCGCGGAACGCCGGCTCGCCAACGGCTGGTCCTGGGGTCTCGAATCAGCCGCCGCGGCCAAGGGCGATGCGGCAGGCTACATGGAAATTCTCGGCACGGTCGGCGCGAGCTTCGCGCCGTGGCCCGAGTTGTTGCCCACCTGGCGCGCCGGCGTGCGGGTGGCCGGTGGGTTGGGTGGTGGCGGAGCCGTGCCGACCGGCGGCGGCCTGATCGGCAAGGCCACCGGCACGATGGAGTGGAGCCCCGCCCCCGGCTGGACGATCGGCGGCGAGTACGGCCGCATCCGCGCCGCCAACGGCGACTTGCGCGCCCGCCAGGCCCAGCTGTGGCTCGGCATCGACCTCGAACCCGGACATGACGGGCGCACGATGCCGCCGCGTGTCGTGCGCACCGAATGGGTCGCCGTGCTGCAACACCATGCGCGCGTGCTGCGCCAGGACGGCAGCCGCCAGTCGCTCGACACGATCGGCCTGAAGCTGAACCGCTACGTCGACGACTTCGTCTACGTCAGCGGCCAGGCGCACAGCGCGTACGCCGGAAATGCCGGCGCCTATTCAACGGGGCTGATCGGCGCCGGCATCGCGAGCAGCCCGGGCACGCCGGTGCGAATCGGCATCGAAGCGCTGGCGGGTGCGGCTGGCGGCGGTGGTGTCGCGACGGCCGGGGGCGCGATCCTGCAAAGCGTTCTGTGGGCCGGCTGGGCCGTCACGCCGCGCAGCGAATGGCGCGTGGGTGCCGGGGCGATGCAGCCGTTGCGTGGGAGCAAGGCGACGCCTGTTGTTGAACTGGCCTGGAGTCGTAGCTTCGGGATGTCTGGCTGGTGATTCCTGCGCGGCGCGGCGCGGCGAGTGGGGGGCTGGGCTGAGGGCTCATGCCGAGGCGGTCGGCGCCCCAGGGGGCGCCGACTCCACGAAGAAGCTCGGTTCCGTGGGTGCATCGCCAAACTCCCTCCACTCACTTCGTTCGTTGTGGTCAAACAGTGGCGATGAGTATGTCTACGAAGCGCGCTGGCGCGCGC
>NZ_JBFUGN010000887.1:0-2578 GCF_056402895.1 Rhizobacter sp. P3_B12
CACCTGGGCCACGACGCCATCGCCGTGCTCCTTGACCTGCACGACCTTCAGCAAGGGCGGAAAGGCTGCTGCGGCGGTCGCCGGCAGCTTGACGCCTTGCGGCTCCGGCGGTTTCAGGAACCACCGGCGCGAAGAAAAGAGGGCCTGGGGATCTGCAGCGAAAGGCTGGACGCGAATCCAGCCCTTCACGCCCCAGGCATCGAGAACCCTGCCGATCTCCACCGCATCCTCGGGCCACGCGGGATCAGACATCCCGGCAGGCCCCGGCGCGGCGGTCATCGACACGTTCTCGGCAGCACTCAGGCTGCTGCAGCAGCAGCCGGCGTCGCGGCCTTGGCCTGCTCGACCAGGCGAGCCACCGTCGCCGACGGCTGGGCGCCGTGGGCAACCCAGTGCTCGATGCGGTCGAACGCGACGCGCAGCGGCTGCTCGCCACCGGACGCCACCGGGTTGTAGAAGCCGACGCGCTCGATGAAGCGGCCGTCACGGCGGACGCGCGAATCAGCGACGACGATGTTGTAGAACGGACGCTTCTTGGCGCCACCACGTGCGAGTCGAATCACGACCATGTTGTTTCCTTGAGATTATCGAAAACATCCACCGCACCAGGAGACACTCAGGGCAAGCAGATCGGAGGTCGGTGCCGTAGATACGCCAACCCTCCGGGTCGACCGTCACCGAAACCCGGCATTATAAACTCGCCAGACCACCCCCGCCAGCCATCATGTCCGAGAGCCCCATCACGATTCGCGCCAGCACGGCCGCCGATCTCCCCGCCATCACCGCCGTCTACGGCTGGAACGTGCTGCACGGCACCGGCACCTTCGAGCTCGAGGCGCCCGACCTCGCCGAGATGACCCGCCGCCGCGACGACGTGCTGTCCAAGGGCCTGCCGTGGCTGGTCGCCGAGCGCCGCGGCGAGGTGCTGGGCTACGCCTACGCGAACCACTTCCGCCCGCGCCGCGCCTACCGTTTCTGCCTCGAGGACTCGATCTACCTGTCGGACGCCGCCCGCGGCCAGGGCGCCGGCAAGCAGCTGCTGGCCGCGCTGATGGCGCAATGCGAGGCGCTCGGCGCGCGCCAGATGCTGGCGGTGATCGGCGATTCGGCCAACGCCGGATCGATCGGCGTGCACCGCAGCCTCGGCTTCGAGCACACCGGGCTGCTGAAGTCCGCCGGCTGGAAGTTCGAGCGCTGGCTCGACGTGGTGCTGATGCAGCGCGCGCTCGGCACCGGCGATGCCGTGCCGCCTGCGGCGGGCGAGTGAGCATGACCAAATCGAAGACGCTCGCGACCTGGATCGCGCTGGTCGGCGGCAGCCTCGGGCTGCACCGCTTCTACCTGCACGGCCCGCGCGACGTGTGGGCCTGGCTCTGGCCGGTGCCGACGCTGATCGGCGCCTACGGCGTGCTGCGCGTGATCCGCATCGGCCAGGACGACCCGCTCTCGTGGGCGCTGATCCCGCTGCTGGGCATCGCGATCGCCGCGGCCATGCTGGCCGCCATCGTCTACGGCCTGATGCCCGACGAGAAGTGGAGCCTGCGCTTCAACCGCGGCGAGCCGGTCAACCCGGCCGGCTGGGCGGCGGTGATCGGCGTCGTGATCGCGCTGCTGCTGGGCGCCACCGTGCTGATGGCGACGATCGCGTTCGGCGGCCAGCGCTACTTCGAGTACCAGGTCGAGGAAGCGCGAAAGATCAGCCAGTGATCACGGGAACATCGTGAAGCTGACCCAGTAGGCGATGGCGGCGACGAAGGCGGCGGCCGGGATCGTGAAGATCCACGCCCACACGATGTTGCCCGCCACGCCCCAGCGCACCGCCGACGCGCGCCGCACCGAGCCGACGCCGACGATCGCGCCGGTGATGGTGTGCGTGGTCGACACCGGGATGCCCAGCGCGGTCGCGAGGAACAGCGTCATCGCACCGCCGGTCTCGGCGCAGAAGCCGCCCACCGGCTTCAGCTTGGTGATCTTCTGGCCCATCGTCAGCACGATGCGCCAGCCGCCGAACATCGTGCCCAGCCCGATCGCCAGGTAGCAGCTGCCGATCACCCAGCCCGGTGGCGCCTTCGAATCGGCCGCCGCGTAGCCGGTGGCGATCAGCAGCATCCAGATGATGCCGATGGTCTTCTG
Source organism: Rhizobacter sp. P3_B12 (assembly GCF_056402895.1). NCBI lineage: Bacteria > Pseudomonadati > Pseudomonadota > Betaproteobacteria > Burkholderiales > Sphaerotilaceae > Rhizobacter > Rhizobacter sp. P3_B12. Next base: position 2,134 of record NZ_JBFUGN010000887.1, read on the forward strand.
CGCGTCGTTGCCGCCGTGGCCCAGGCTGTACAGCCCGGCCGACAGCAGCTGCAGCCGGCGGAACCAGTTGTCCACGCGCAGCGGCGAGCTGCGCCGGCAGATCCAGGCCACCGCCACCATCGCGAGCGAACCCAGCAGGAAGCCGAGCGCCGGCGAGATGAAGATGAAGGCGACGATCCACAGCAGCCCGCCACCGACCAGCGCGCCGATGCCGGCCTTCGCGATCACCGCACCGCAGATGCCGCCGATCAGCGCATGCGACGAGCTCGACGGAATGCCGTACCACCAGGTCACGACGTTCCAGACGATCGCGCCGATCAGCGCACCGAACACCACGTGATGGTCGACGACGCCCGGCAGCACGATGCCCTTGCCGACGGTGGCCGCCACCGTCAGGTTGTGGAACACCGAGATCGCCAGCACGTTGAAGAACGCGGCGAAGATG
>NZ_JBFUGN010000888.1:0-2572 GCF_056402895.1 Rhizobacter sp. P3_B12
AGCTGGAGGTTATGCGCGCGTCCTCTTGATGTCCCTGACGAACGGGAGAGAGACGTTTTGCTCCAACCAAGCGACATACGAAGCAGCACGTTCGGGGCCGCAGACAAGTCGGTCGCTCGGACGGGCGGCCAAGTCTACAAGAGACTTGGTAGTCGAGTCGACGGCAAACGTCTCTGCCCGCACCAGAACAAGACTCAGCAGTACGCACAGGTTGGCGAATTCAACCTCGCCCTTCCGTGGGCTCGATGCAGATGTAAGCGCCGTCGTGAAGCCCGCCAGTTGAGCTGTAAGACGCCTCACTTCTTGGCGGAGCATGCCCACCTCCGCCTGAGTGCTTGCGAGCTTCGCTTTGAGGACGAATGGGTCATCGGTTGCGTCATCGACGGCAGCCGCGGCGCCGGCCTGCGACCTCATGTATATGGCCAGCAAGACCTTGTACTTTGCGTTCCGTAGAAACGTCGTTCGGTGAACTCTGGTTCGGTCGGAGAGATATGCCGCCAACAGTCCAATGCTCTTGAACTGAAGTCGTCGCTTTCTGCACAACTGCAACTCATGCTCTAAGAGGGACAAATTCTCTTGCTCGCGCTCGGCATTGAACTTGCGAATGTTGGCAGCGCCGCGCTCACGAGTCACCGTCGGCCTCCGTTCGCGGGGGCAATGCCTGTGCGGCCGATGGCTGAACCGACGAGGCGAGGAGGGCCGCGACATCCTCAATGCTGATGCCGCTGGTCTTCATCAGCGCGCTCAGCATCGCCGCCGCAGTCCGCACGTCATCACTCTCGTCCGTGAGAGTCGCAAGATCATCCAGACCTTGACCAGCAGAAAGCCGTCGCCGCAGCAGCGACGCAGCCATCTGGACCTGCGGCGAAGTCATCGAAGGGTATGCATTCGATTCGGCGAGGCGCTGCAACAAGAAATCGGCACGATTACATCGGCGAGTCACGAGCTGAAGGTGACGTCGGACAATGTCCGGCCGCTCAACATGGATGAGGACAGCCGCGTCCGCGCTCCGTTCAGCCTCGGCATGCAACCTCCGCAGCACGTCTTCGCTGAACTTCCACCCTAGAAGCTCGTTGATGTCGAGCTGGATCTCGTCCCAGAGCGCATCTAGAGAAGCGGCGGGCTCGCTGGCGGCCTCCATCCGCTTGCGCTGTGCGTGCAGATAGCGAATTCGCTCGATCAACTGATTTCTCTTGGCAGCGATGGCGGGAAGATGGTCGATGCACTTCATCGCCAGTGGGCAGATGCCGCAGCGCCTGCGGGCGCCTATGTTTCGAACGATGTCGGCCGGGCATTCCTCGCCGACGGGGCAGATGTGGGTCTCGCGGAAACGGATATGGCTCATGGGGCCGCTCTTGAGAAGCGTCAGCCCGTCGTGTTCATCCAGCTTGTCGTCCTCGATTGACCAGAGCGCCATCGAGGGCATGAACCTGAACGTCGCAACTGTGCCCTCACGGTTCTTGACAAAGCTCTGAACGAGTGCGCTGTCTGGCTTGTCGGAACGAATATACGCGCTCTCAGTGCCGACCTGGAATATCGAATAGTCGCCTAGGAGGGCGATGTCGCTCCGTTGCAAGCGCCGTTGGAGTTGTTCGCCGGAAAACTTCGTGTAGTGCGCCGTGGTTGCGATGCCTTCATGTCCGAGCAACTCGGCGACGTCCGACACTTCCAGGATGCCCTGGCCCTGCCTGTTCGTCGCGAATGTCGCTCTGCATGAATGCGGTGTGTAGACAGCTAGTATGCTCAACGCGCAGTAGGCGATGGCTTCCCGCCCCATGTACTTGACGACTGGTTGGCCGTCGGGAGTCTTCATTGGCTTGAGGTAGTACAGGCGGACATGCCGTTCCCCGCTGACCTCCTTGTAGAACGCCTCGAAGTTAATTTGTGCGGCAAGCCAAGCCTCGTAGTAGACGTTGTCACCGATGGGGACCCCGGTGTTGGGCGTCTTGAATAATGGTCTCACGGGGTCAAACGGAGAGACGCTGAGGCCTTCATAGGGTACGGGTTCGAACGTGTCGAAGTCTGCGAAGAGCTTCTGGAATTCCACCTCCCGTTGTAGTACATGCCGAACGCGAAAAACAACAGGTGTACTCCAGGGTTCAATCTTCGTCTTGTCCGTGTTCACCAGCAGCCTGTACGTATATTGGTCGCCAGCGCCTTCGTTCAGCGAATCCCAGGTCTTGCGGTCAAGCCACTGGACTGACTGACAGCGAAGGCCAGTTTCCAACGAGACAATGAGGAGTCGAAGTGCTGTTAAGTGAGGAACCACGACGGTCGTATTTTTGCCTTCATGTGCGATCTCTCGTTCCGCCCACGTGAACAAATTTGGCACCAACTGCACGGGGTGTTCCGAGCCATGATAGCGAACAACTGGAGTCATACCGAATTGCGCAGTCCGGTATCGAAGCGCCGCTCTTAAACTGGCCCAGGTGTCTGCAAATTTCCCTTCGAGCGCCTGCAGTAGCAAGTGTTGGCCGAACTCCTCGATGGCATAACAATAGAACAGCAAATAGCCGTAGATATTTGCAGGGATGATTTCCTTGTTCGTTTTGTTCTTCTTGCCTGGAAGACG
>NZ_JBFUGN010000889.1:0-2564 GCF_056402895.1 Rhizobacter sp. P3_B12
GAACTGACTGTCGCCGACTGTTTGACCACAACGAACGAAGTGAGTGGCGGGAGTTTCGGCGACGGGCCATGAAACCAGTCAGCGCAGGGGAGTCTTCGCCCCCCGGGGGGGAAGACCGGCCCGGCCGGCGAGCCACAGCCTGCCCACCCGCGCCTTTGCCGCACCCATCGGAGAACGTATTCATCTCATTCAGTCAGCGTTGGACGATCTGCATGGTGGCGCTCTGGCCAAGAATGCGGTCGTTGTTGACCATCAGCGCCGCGCCATACGCATCGCGCAGGTGGCGGCCCAGCGTCAGCTTCGAGTCGTTGCGGTAGCCCTGGATGCCGCAGATCAGCATCGCCTTGCCGACCACCTCGACGACGAACTGCGAGGCCGTCAGCTTCAGGTTGTTGATGTTGATCGCGAAGGCGAAGCCCGTGTAGGCCTCGGGATCGTTCGCGAGCAGCAGGTCGTGGTACTCGCGCAGCGTCTGGTACACGCCGCCACGCATCGAGAACAGCACCGTGTCGAGTTCGGCCAGGCGCGTCGCCGAGATCGGCGTCACGCTCGGGTTCTTGCGCGCCTCGGCCCGCACCGCGCTGCGCGCCCGGTTCACCGCGTCGATCGACAAGCCCAGCCACAGCGAGGCCCAGACCACGTGCGAGAACGGGTGCATCGTGCGGCGGTGGATGTCGGCATACGGCTGCGGCAGGATCTGCTCCACACGGCCCTGCGACTTCAGCACGAAGCCTTCGCTGCAGGTCCCGCGGAAGCCCAGCGTGTCCCAGCCCGACAGCTTCGTCAGCTCGTAGTCGCTCTTGCGCACCAGCACCTGCACCTGGTCGTTGCGGGCCGCGTCTTCCGACTTGCGGCAGGTCACGAGGATCGCATCCGCCGTCGCGCCGTACGAGATCACCGGCGTCTGCTTCTCCAGCGTGAAACGGTCACCGCTCACCTGCACCGCGCACAGGCTGGAGCGCACGTCGCCGCCGATGCCCAGTTCGGTGGTGGCCGATGCGATCAGGTACTGGTGCTCGACCATCTCACGCGCATAGCCGCGGAAGAACTCCGACTCGAGCGCGTGGTGCACGATGCAGCCGACCTGGATCTGGTGCATCGCGAAGATCATCGCGGTGGAACCGCAGTACTGGCCCAGCACCTCGCAGATCTGCGACAGGTCGCTGATGTTCAGGCCCATGCCGCCGTACTCCACCGGCACGTAGCAGCTCAGCAGCTTCTGCTGCTTCAGCGCCGCGTAGGCCTCGTGCGGAAAGCGCGCATCGCGGTCCACCTCGGCGGCGTGCGGCGCGATGATGTCGCGGCCGATGCCGTGCAGCCCTTCGAGCAGGGCGGGCAGTTGGGGGCTCAGGCGGGTCGGTTGCGACATATCGTCTCCAGGAATGGCGGCAATGCAGCGCTTCAGGCGCTGACGAGTTCTTCGATGGCTTCGGACAGCGAGCGGATGCTCTCGAAGGTCTTGCGGCCGAGCATCTTGTCGGAGAACTCGATGTCGAAGCCGTCTTCCAGCGCCAGCATCAGGTTGACCGTCGTCAGCGAGGTCAGCCCGGCGGCGTACAGGTCGCTGTCTTCGGTCAGCGTGGCGGCGTCCACCGACAGGCGGGCGTGCTTGGCGATGATGGAACGGATCTTCTCGGTGTGCATGGCTGTGTCCTGCTGCGGTTCAAACAAAAAAGAAAGCTCTGCTGCGCACCGCGTGTCGCGCAGCCTCGCGGAAATCAGACGGTCTGGCGGGCGCGCTGCACGTACCAGCCGATCGCCTCGTGCAGCCCGGCGCGCACGTCGTGGCTGGGTTCGTAGCCGAGCAGCCGGCGCGCCTTCGACACGTCGGCCAGCGAATGGCGCACGTCGCCGGCGCGGAAGCTGGCGTACTGCGGCGCCTCGACGCGCAGCGCCGGGCATTCGCGCTGCAGCGCCTCGGCCAGCGCGCCGTGCAGCTGGTTCAGCGTGGTGCGGTCGCCCACCGCCACGTTGAACACCTGGTTCGACGCCTCGGGCTCCTCGCTGATGCCGGCGCGCAGGTTGGCCTGCACCGCGTTCGTCACGAAGCAGAAGTCGCGCGAGGTCTCGCCGTCGCCGTTGATCACACAGCGCGAGCCCTCGAGCATCTGCGCCGCCCAGCGCGGGATCACCGCGGCATACGCGCCGTTCGGGTCCTGGCGCGGGCCGAACACGTTGAAGTAGCGCAGCCCGATCGTCGACAGCCCGTAGCAGCGGCCGAACACCTCGGCATACAGCTCGTTCAGGTACTTGGTGACGGCATACGGCGACAGCGGCCGGCCGATCTTGTCCTCGACCTTCGGCAGCGCCGGCGAATCGCCATACGTCGAGCTCGACGCGGCATAGACGAAGCGCTTCACGCCGGCCGTGCGCGCGGCCTCGAGCATCGTCAGGAAGCCGGTCGCGTTCGAGCGGTGCGTGGTCAGCGGGTCCTTGATCGAGCGCGGCACCGAGCCGAGCGCCGCCTGGTGCAGCACGATCTCGGCACCGTCGCAGGCCTGCGCGCAGCTCGCGAGGTCGGCGATGTCGCCGCGGATGAAGGTGTGGCGCGACCAGGCCTCCTC
>NZ_JBFUGN010000890.1:0-2563 GCF_056402895.1 Rhizobacter sp. P3_B12
AGCGGGCCGAGCGCCGGGCCGCCCCAAGCCGGCCCGCATCCCCTCGGGGGATCGGCCGACGTACCCGTCGGCCGAGGGGCCGTCATTTCGCCCAGGGCGCGATGAATGCGAGCAGGCGCCGCTGCGAGCGCTGCAGCGCCTCGGGGTTGCCGCCGACGTGCACGCCCTCGCCGGGATGCAGCCCGTTCGGCACCTCCTTGCGCACGCGCACCGGCGCATGCGAATCGAAGCCGTGGTACGCGCCGGCATAGGCCTCGATCTGCACGGCCGGCGAGCCCGCGCCGCTGTCGATCGCGGCCTGCGCCGCGAGGGCCTGGCAAGGCGCGGCGGGCGTCCAGTCGTCGGCCTCGCCCACCAGCACCAGCAGCGGTGTCGACGGCTGGTAGCCGCGCCGCAGGTCGGCCTCGCAGCCCGGGTAGAAGGCCACCGCGAAGGCCGGCCGTAGCGGCGCCTCGCGCACCTCGCGCTGCCGCAGGTTGGTGGCCGACAGCACGGTGCTGCCGCCGTTCGACCAGCCGACGAGCCCCAGCCGCTGCGCATCGACGTCCGGCCGCTGCGCGAGCCAGTGCAGCGATGCGAGCGCATCGAGCCGGCGATTCGCCTGCGTCACCTGGCGGGTGCCGATGCGCTGCGTGCACAGCTCGGTCTCGCCGCGTGGCGTCAGCGAATCCACGACCAGCGCGTGCATGCCCTGGCGGTTGAAGAACTCTGCGTACTCGCGCATGCGCGCGCCGAGCCGGCCACGGTGGTCGTACGGACCGCTGCAGCCGTGCAGCAGCACGACCGCCGGGGCTTGCCGCCGGTCGGCGCCGAACCACCAGGCCTTCAGCGTCACGACCTGGCCGCCGTGGCGATCGAGACTGTCGAAGGCGACCTCGGTCTGTGCGTGCACACCCAGCACCGCGGCACATCCCGCCGCGGCGACCAGGCGCAGCCAGCGTGTCATGGCTTCACGCCGTCGGGCGAGATGCCGGTCGCCGGCGGCAACGGCGAGAAGTGCAGCGCCTGCGTGCCCGGCGCAGCCGTCAGCGTGGTCACCGAGCCGATGCCGAAATCCTGCGAGCCACCGACGCGCCGGTAGCGCCACTGCATCTGGCTGCGCCAGGCGCCCGAGCGCTCGATGTTGCGTTCCGCCTGCAGTTGCACGCGGGCGCCCTTGCCGCCGAGTTCGCCGGTCAGCTCGACGACGGCCAGCCGCAGGCCCGGTCCGGACACGCGCTCGGCCCACACCATGCAGCGCGCCCCTTGCGCGGCCACCAGCAGCACCCGGCTGTCGCTGCCGGGCGCGGCGAGCACCGAGCCGGGCTCGCCGGCCAGCAGTTCGTCGGTGGAGCCGCGCATCGGGTCGACCGGGAAGAAGCCCTGGGCGAGTGCCCAGTCGACCGCGGCGGCGGCCTGGCCCTCGGTCTGCACGCAGGCGTCGCGGAACAGGCGGGCCACGGCGCGCGGGTCGGCCCAGATCGAGCGCAGCGCCGCGCTCTCGGGCGCCGGCTCGGCATCGGCGGGCGGGGTCGTCAGCGGCGTCGTGACCAGTTCCGCTGCCGATTTCACCGGGTACGTCACCGCCGGTTCCACCACCGACGGTGCCACCGACTGAGCGATCGACAGACCCGGCAGCGCCGCCCACAACGCAAGCGTCGCCGCCTGCCCGATGTCCGCCAAGACGGATCGACTTCCTCTGACCATGCTCACGCCCTGACCTTCCGTTGCTGCCGCGTTGCCGAGGGCGAGATGGTCGCACAGGCGTGCGGCGACGGGGCGAGGATGACGCTGGAGTTCCCGCGCCGCCCCTCAGCTGACCGCGATGCGCGGCGGGTTCGGATGGAAACGCACCATCGCGTGCGCATCCACATACTGCCCGTCGCGCAGCGCGTAGCCCTTGAACGTGCCTTCGATCTCGAAGCCGAACTTCCGGTAGAGGCGCAGCGCGGCGGGGTTGTCGGTGAAGACGGTCAACTCCATGCGCAGCGCGCCGGCCCAGTTGTCCGCGTAGTCGCACATCGCGGCCATCAGCGCGCTGCCCACGCCCTGCCCTTGCGCCGACGGGGCGACCGAGATGCCCAGCACCAGCGCGTGCCGCCGGCGCGTCTGCGGCCCGACCGGGTGCAGCCCCGCGGTGCCCACCACCTCGCCATTCAGTTCCGCCACCAGCGGCAGGTCGGTCTTGCCCGGTGCGCAGGTGTCGGTGAGCCGCGCCTTCCAGGAGTGCGCATCGACATGCGGCATCTGCAACAGGCCCGGGAACACCTGCGGATCGCCCATGATGCGGGCGTAGGCGGGAGCGTCATCGGGGCAGGCGCGCCGGATCGTGATCGTCATGCAAGTGACCTGTGTCAGTTGTGAAGTGCCCGCGCAGCTTACCTGCCCGCTGGCTTCGGGTCGACGTACGACCGTTCGGTTACGGGGGCGCACTCGCCTGCGTGCGGCATGCACACTGGCTTCACGATCAGACACCAGCACACGCCCTGCCACCGTGAACACCACCACCACTTCGAATGAGTTCCTGTCCGAGATGTCCCTGTTGATGGGGCTGCCGCAGGGCGGCGCCACTGCGTTGCAGGAC
>NZ_JBFUGN010000891.1:0-2558 GCF_056402895.1 Rhizobacter sp. P3_B12
GATGCCACCGACGTGCGCGACTACCTGCAGGCCTATGACGACACCTTCAGCAACCCGCTGCAGCTGCCCTACCTGCGCATCCCCGGCGCCTTCAGCTACTGGCAGTCGCTGGACCTGCGCCTGGCCGCCGCGACCAGCGGGCAACTGAGCCCGCAGGCCGCACTCAGGGCCGCCTCCGTCGACTTCGAGGAGATCACGGTGCGGCTCGGGCGCAACACGCAGCGCAGCGCCTTCCGGGCCTCGCTCGGGCTGCCGCGATGAACGGGGCGGCGCGCCGGGAGCGCTGGGAGCGTTGGCACACGCTCGGCATCGGCAGCAAGCTGACGGGGGCCTTCGGCGTGCTGGCCGGCGTCACGGTGCTGGTCGTGCTGCTGGCCTTGCTGGCGGGCCAGCACCTGACGCGCGACATCGCGCTGGCCGAGAACCTGCGCCGCCCCGCGTCGCTCGCCTCGACGCAGGCGCAGGCCAGCCTGCTCAGCATGCAACTGCACGTGCGCGGCTACCTGGTGCTCAGCGATCCGCAGGACGTGCAGCAGTACCAGGTCGCCCGGCGCGAGTTCGAGGATCGCCTGGCCGCGCTGCAGGCCATGTCGAACAGCTGGGCCGAGACGGGCGCGGCGCGCCTCGTCAGCGACCTGACGACCGACTACCGCCGCTGGGAGGGCCTGCCGAAGCAGCTGTTCGACCTGCACGACAACCCGCTGAAGAACCAGCCCGCGCTGCGGCTGTGTCGCGTCGACGTGCAGGCCAGGCGCGTGCAGGTGCTCGACGGCGTCAGCCGCATCCTCGAGCTGCAGCGGTCGCGCGAGTCGAGCCCGCACAGCCGCGAGCTGGTGTCCGACCTGCTGCGCTTCCAGACCTCGTTCGACGCGATGGTGACCAACCTCATCGCCTACGGCGCGTCGGGCGAGCTGAGCTTCAAGCTGGCCTACGGCCCGCAGCTGTCCACCAATGCCGCGGCCTGGAACGCGGTGGCGGCCCGGCGGGCCGTGCTCGACGCGCGGCAGAACGCGCTGCTCGACCACCTCGGGCGCCAGCGTGCCGAGGTGACCGAGCTCGCGCTGCAGATCATCGGCATCCTGAACGGCGAGCGCGCCTACGAAGACCTCTACCTGTACCGCACCCAGGTGGCACCGCAGGCCGAGGTGATGCTGGAGCGCCTGGCCCGGCTCACGGCCGGCCAGCAGGCGGGCCTCGGCCAGGCGCTGACCGGCGCGGTGCACCGCATCGCCGACGCCCGCCTCGCCGCCGCGGCGCTCGCGCTGCTGGCGGTGCTGGCGGCGGTGCTGCTGGCCTGGCGCTTCCAGCGCAGCATCGTGGGGCCGGTGCGCCGCCTGACCAACGTGGCCGAACGCGTCGCGGCGGGCGACCTGTCGGCGCGCGCCGCGGTCGAATCCGGCGACGAGATCGGGCTGCTGGCGCGCAGCATCAACACCATGACGCAGCGGCTGGCCGACACCATCGCGCACCTCGAATCGGTGTTCGCCGAGGCGCAGCGCGCCAAGGACGCCGCCGAGCTCGCCAACCGCGCGAAGAGCAGCTTCCTGGCGAACATGAGCCACGAGATCCGCACGCCGATGAACGCGATCCTCGGCATGTCGCACCTGGCCCTGCAGAGCGGCCTGGATGCGCGGCAGCACAACTACATCCAGAAGGTGAACGCCTCGGCCGAATCGCTGCTGGGCATCATCAACGACATCCTCGATTTCTCGAAGATCGAGGCCGGCAAGCTCGACATCGAGTCGATCCCGTTCAGCCTCGGCGAGGTGATGGACAACCTGAGCAACGTGGTCGGCATGAAGGCCGACGAGAAGGACCTCGAGCTGCTGCTCGAACTGCCGCTGCAGCTGCCGAGCGCGCTGGTGGGCGACCCGTCGCGGCTGGGTCAGGTGCTGCTGAACCTGGGCAACAACGCCGTCAAGTTCACCGCCAGGGGCGAGGTCGTGGTGGCGGTGCGGGTGATCGACGCAGGCGACGCAGGCGACGCCGGCCACGGCGACGACAGACCGGCGCGGCTGCGCTTCGAGGTGCGCGACACCGGCATCGGCATGAGCCGCGAGGAGCAGGAGCGCCTGTTCGAGCCCTTCACGCAGGCCGATGCCTCGACCAGCCGGCGCTACGGCGGCACCGGCCTCGGGCTGGCCATCAGCCGGCACCTGGTGCTCCTGATGGGCGGCAAGCTGGCGGTCGACAGCGAGCCGGGGCGCGGCAGTTGCTTCCACTTCGAGCTCGCCTTCGACCTGCAGCCGGGCGCCGCGGCGGCGCCGCCGGCCGCGCCCCACGACAGCCTGTCGGGCACGCGCGTGCTCGTCGTCGACGACAACGCCGCCGCGCGCGAGGTGCTCGCCGGGATGAGCCAGGCACTGGGCCTGAACGCCGATGCCGCCGCCGGCGGCGAAGAGGCCTTGCGGCGGGTGGTGCAGGCGGATGCCGGCGACCGGCCGTACCAGCTGCTGCTGCTGGACTGGAAGATGCCCGGCATGGACGGCGTGGCCTGCGCGCAGGCGCTGGTCGACCGGGCCGGGCTGCGCCACCCGGCGCCGGTGGTGCTGATGGCC
>NZ_JBFUGN010000892.1:0-2554 GCF_056402895.1 Rhizobacter sp. P3_B12
GGCCAGTGGCGACAGTCGATCGGGAAACGGCTCGACGTGTTCGGGCGCTTCCTGACAGACAACGACCTGGCCGAACCCGCAGCCAGCGAAGCGCTGGACGCGCTGCGTCGCAACCTGGTGGGCGAGAAGCTCGTGGTGGCCTTCGTCGCCGAGTTCTCGCGTGGAAAATCCGAGCTGATCAACGCGATCTTCTTCTCCGACACCGGCCGCCGCGTGCTGCCGGCCACGCCGGGGCGCACCACGATGTGCCCGGTGGAACTCGGCTACGAGGCCGGCGAGGCGCCGGCGCTCGCGCTGCTGCCGATCGCGACCCGCCTCGAAGGCCTGTCGCTCGCCGAATTGCGCGGCCAACCGAAGGCCTGGGGCCACATCCCGCTCGACATCCACTCGCCCGACCAGTTGACCGAGGCCTTGCGCGAGGTGATGCGCACGCAGTGGGTGTCGGTCGACGATGCGCGTGCGCTCGGCTTCTGGAGCGACGACAACGCCGAGGACAACCCGCCGACGAACGACGCCGGCGAGGTCGAGGTGCCGGCTTGGCGCCACGCGATGATCAACTACCCGCACCCGCTGCTGCAGCGCGGCCTGGTGGTGCTGGACACGCCGGGGCTGAACGCGATCGGCGCCGAACCCGAGCTGACGCTGAGCCTGCTGCCGGCCGCGCACGCGATCGTCTTCATCCTCGGTGCCGACACCGGCGTCACCAAGTCCGACATGACGATCTGGCGCGACCACCTCGGCTCGCCGTCGAGCTCGGCCTTCGTCGTGCTGAACAAGATCGATGCGCTGCAGGACCCGCTCGCCACCGTCGAGCGCGTGAAGGAGCAGATCGAGCAGCAGCGCCAGTCGACCGCGCGCACGCTCGATGTCGCGAGCGAACGGGTGTTCCCGCTGTCGGCGCGCCAGGCGCTGGCCGCGCGCATCGACGGCGATGCAGCCGGTCTTGCGCAGAGCCGCCTGCCGTTCCTTGAAGAAGCGCTCGGCGCGCAGCTGCTGCCGCAGCGCCGCGAGGCCTTCCAGCAGACGGTGATGGAGGCCGCGAACCGCATGGAGGCGCAGGTCAACCGTCGCCTGGGCGACCGCCGCCGGCAGATGGCCGAGCAGGTGCTCGAGCTGCGCGGCCTGCGTGGCAAGAGCGGCGCCAAGGTGCGCATGATGCTGGAGCGCGTGCAGGCCGAGACCTCCGAATTCGAGCAGTGCACCGCGCGCTTGCAGGCGATGCGCATGGTGCACAGCCGCATGCTGAAGAACGCGCTGCTCGACCTGACCAGCGACCGCTTGCGCGAGGAAGTGGCCGAGATGCAGACGGYGATGACCGCATCGCTGCTGCACCTCGGCGCGAAGAAAGCGTTCATCGCGCTGTGCGGCCGCCTGCGCGACCTGCTCGAGGCCGCGCAGGTGCGCGGCACCGAGATCCACGACATGCTCGGTGCATCGTTCGCGAAGCTGAACGCCGAGTTCGGCTTCAGCCTGGCGATCACGAAGCAGCCCGACTTCAGCCGCTTCGTCAACGACCTGACGCTGATCCAGCGCAACTACGTGCAGTACCTCGGGCTCACGCAGGCGCTGCGGCTCTCGCAGCCGAAGTTCATGGAGCAGTTCCGCCGCATGCTGGTGTCCAAGCTGCGCGTGGTGTTCGAGAACGCCAGCGGCGAGTTCGAGCTGTGGAACAAGACCGCCTCGGCGCAGGTCGATTCGCAGCTGCGCGAACGCCGCCGCGGATTCCGCCGGCGCCGCGAGGCGCTGGAGCGCATCCAGTCGGCCGCCGGCGACCTGGAGCAGCGCCTGTCCGAGCTGGAAGCACAGGATGCGCAGCTGCAGCAACTGCAGGCGCGCAGCACCGAGCTGGGCAATCGCCTGAAGCAGCAGGCGCAGCGCGAGCTGACGGGTACGGCGAGTGCCGTACCAAGCGGCTCGATCCCGCTGTACGCGGCCCAGGCTTGAATTGACCGTACAAGACCGTTTCGCGAAGCCGCTGATCGCGTGGCAGCGGGAGCACGGCCGCCATGCGTTGCCGTGGCAGCAGACGCGCGATCCGTACCGCGTGTGGCTGTCCGAGATCATGCTGCAGCAGACCCAGGTCACGACGGTGCTGGGCTACTACGCGCGCTTCCTCGAACGCTTTCCCGATGTGCGGGCGCTGGCCGCCGCGTCGCAGGACGAGGTGCTCGCGCTGTGGAGCGGGCTCGGCTACTACAGCCGTGCGCGCAACCTGCATGCGTGCGCGCAGGCGGTCGTCGCCGCGCATGGCGGCGAATTCCCGCGCAGCAGCGCGGTGTTGCAGGAGTTGCCGGGCATCGGCCGCTCGACCGCGGCGGCGATCGCGGCGTTCTGCTTCGGCGAGCGGGTCGCGATCCTCGATGGCAACGTCAAGCGCGTGCTGACGCGCTTTCTCGGCTTCGACGGCGACCTGGCCGAGGCGCGCCAGGAGCGTGCGCTGTGGGACGAAGCCACGCGCCAGCTGCCCGAGGACGGCATCGAGTCGGGCATCGAGTCATACACCCAGGGCCTGATGGACCTCGGCGCCACGCTGTGCGTCGCGCGCTCGCCGAGC
>NZ_JBFUGN010000893.1:0-2552 GCF_056402895.1 Rhizobacter sp. P3_B12
GGCCCGCCTGCTGCCACAGGCCGGACAACGCGCGCTGCGCCGGACCGGCATCACGATCATCGATGGGCATGCGGTGCTCCCAGCCCGGCGATCAGCGAGTGATGCAGCGAGACCCCGGCCAGCACGCCATCGGCCGACGCGAAGGTGGCGTTGTGGCGCAGGTGCGCGGCATCGCCGGCCGCGTAGACGCCGGGCACGCTGGTCTGCTTCATGTCGTCGACGCGCAGCATCGGACCGAACGGACCGTCGGTGAGTTCGCAGCCCAGCGAGTCGACCAGTTCGTGGCCGATGCGCACGCGCGGTGCGACGAACAGCGCGTCCAGCGGCAGCGAGCGGCCGTCCGCGAGGCGCACCGCGCTGAGCCGTGGCAGCGGCCCTTCGAGGGCCTGCACGACGGCGGGTTCGATCGCGACGCCGTGCGCGCGCAGCCGAGCGGCCTCGTCGTCGGCCAGCGGCTGCCCGTTCAGCAGCAGCGTGGTCGGGCCCCACTCCTTGATCAGCAGCGCATGGTGCACCGAGGCCGGTCCGGCCGACAGCACGCCGAGGCGGCGACCGGCCTCTTCGTAGCCGTGGCAGTACGGGCAGTGCAGCACGCTCGCGCCCCAGCGCGGCGCGAGGCCGTCGATGTCGGGGAAGGTGTCCTGCACGCCGATCGCCAGCAGCAGCCGGCGCGCCGCGAGCCTGCGGCCGTCGTCGAGCGACACGCTGAAATCGTCCCCGTCGCGGCGGGCCTGCAGCGCGCGGCCGCTGACGAACTGCACCGTCGGGTAGGCCTGCACGCGTTCGCGTGCGGCGGCGATCAGCTGCAGCGGCGGCGTGCCGTCCTGCGCGAAGAAGCCGTGCGACCGGGCCGCAAAGCGATTGCGCGGTGCGCCGTCGTCGACCACCGCGACCGTGCGGCGGGCGCGCGCCAGCTGCAGCGCGGCCGACAGGCCGGCGAAGCTGCCGCCGATCACGACGGCGTCGAGGGAGGCATCGAGGGTTTCAATGGGCATGGTGGAGGTCCTTCAGGGTGTGGCCGGTGGCTTGCAGCCGGCGGTGGAAGTCGTTCGACAGGTCGGCGAGCGTCACCTGGCCGAGCCGGGCCAGCAGCAGCGCCTCGGCCTCCTGGCAGGCGTGGTCGAGTGCGGCGTTGACCGCCTGCTCGACGAGGCAGCCGGGGCTCTCGGTGCGGTTGCCGAACGCGAGCAGCCCGGGCGAGCCGAGCGCCGCATGGATGTCGCCGAGCGTCACCTCGTGCAGCGGGCATGACAGCACCCAGCCGCCGCCGTGGCCCTTGGCCGATGCGACGAAGCCGGCTTCACGCAGCCCCGTCATCAGCCGGCGCACGACCACCGGGTTCGTCTGCATCGCCGAGGCGAGCGATTCGGAGGTGGCCGGGCCGTCCTGCTCGGCCATGTGCAACAGCACGTGCAGGACGCCGGAAAGCTTGCTGTCTCGTTTCATGCAACATTATGAGTTGCATGATGTTCGGGGCGCCTGGGGCCCGCCCCGAAAACCCCACGCAGGGGTGGGGCACTCCAGCGCGCAGCGTGTCAGCGCGGTGCGTCGCCGCTGCGGGCCGCCGTCACGACGCGGTGCACGAACGCCAGCTTGCGCACCACCGGCTCGGGCATCACGAACGGGTAGGCGTCGTGCGAGCCGAGGCTGCGCGACATCGCGTTGATGAACTGCGAGATCGGCAGCCAGCGCTCGATCAGGGCCGGCTCGAGGGCCTCGTCGCGCGACTCCAGGGCTGCCGCGCGCACCGGCTCGCCGCCCGGCGAGGCGAGCTGCAGGCCCCAGGCCGCGGCGGTCTCCAGGCCGTCCTGCACGTGCAGGTAGTGGGCCCAGCATTCGGCCCAGTCCTCCCACGGGTGCGCGCTCGCATAGGCGCTGACGAACTGCTGCGGCCAGTCGGCCGACGGCGCGCCGTAGTGGGCCTGCAGCGCCTGCGCATAGTCGGCGCGCTCGTCGCCGAACAGCGTGCGGAACTCGTCCAGCCACGGCGTGCCGTCGACCAGCAGGTCCCAGTAGTAGTGGCCGATCTCGTGCCGGAAATGACCGAGCAGCGTGCGGTAGGGCTCGTGCATCTCGGTGCGCGTCGCCTCGCGCTGCGCATCGTCGGCCTCGCGCACGTTCAGCGTGATGGTGCCGTTGTCGTGGCCGGTCAACACGCGCTGGCCGGGCTGCATCTCCGCGAGGAACTCGAACCACACGCCGTGCTCCGGATCGACAGCCCGGCTGCGCACCGGCAGGCCGAGCGACAGCAGGCTGTACACCAGCCGGCGCTTGGCCTGCTCGATGCGTTGCCACGACAGCAGCTTGTCCGGCTCGCTGAGCGCCGGCAGGATGTGCGTGGTCTGGCACGAGGTGCACAGCGTCGCCTCGCTCGCGGCCGGCACCATCCAGTTGCAGGCCTGCGCGCTGGTGTAGTTGTGACAGGGGCGCTGGGCCGCGGCGCCGTCGCGCAACCGGGTCCAGCGGCCGTCGGCCGCGACCTCGAACGCGCCCATCGCCAGCTCATCCGGCACGAAGCCGAGCGTGGCGCCACAGCGCTCGCAGGCCACGTT
>NZ_JBFUGN010000894.1:0-2550 GCF_056402895.1 Rhizobacter sp. P3_B12
GGACCCGTTCGGCTTCACGCCCTTCATCAAGACGACCGCCGACGGCAACGAGCTGTGGCTCTCGCACAAGCTGGCCGATGCGATCTCGTGCCGCTCGGCGCACGGCGCCTTCGACAAGCTCGACCACGTGCCGCTCGGCCCGAACGCGCGGCCCAACCACGTCGAGTTCGTGCGCAATGCGCGCGGCAGCGTCGTGTACGCCAGCCTCGCGCGGGTCGATGACGGCGGGCCGCAGGGCATCGCCTCGAGCCGCATCGCGATCGTCGACCGCGTCGCGCCGGCGGGGCAGCGCCGCATGGTCGGCAGCTTCTTCTCGCACGGCCGCGAGGCGCACGGGCTGTGGACCAACCCGGAGAACACGCTGCTCTACGTGGCCCATGAGCAGGACGAGCTGCCCGAGACCCCGGGCGCCGGCCAGACGGTGTGCAGCGCCTTCGACGTGAGCGACCCGTTCGCGCCGGTGTTCCTCGCGCAGATCCCGCTGGGCAGCCTGGCGCTGCCGTCGGGTGCGCTGCGCAACAAGAAGAGCATCAACCTCGTCTACGTGCGCGTCGGCGAGAAGGGGCAGACGGCATGAACTTCGAGGAGGACATGGACGAATCGATGGCGCGGATGATGAGCGACATGCACGGCCCGGGCTACACCGGCGATGCCGACGTCGACTTCCTCGCGATGATGATTCCGCACCACGCCGGTGCAGTCGACATGGCCCGGCTGGTGTTGCAGCACGGCCGCGACCCGGCGACCCGGCAACTGGCCGAGGAGATCATCGCCGGCCAGACGATCGAGATCGATGGCATGGCGCGCCGGCTGCAGCAGCTGCGCAGGCGGGGTGCACAGGCGGGTGGTGTGGCGTTTCCGTTGCTGGGAGGGCAGCGAGGCCCCTGAAACCGAGGGGTCGGCGGGTTCCGTCACAGACGGTACACACATCAGGGTTTACACTGACACCTAGGTGTTAACCCGCACGACGGGTGCACTGACTGAGAAAAAACCGACCACAAGACGGACCGAGATAGAACATGAACTTCATCAATGCCATTTCCAGCGCGATGCGCAACGCATTTGCCGGTGGAACCCAGCCGCGCGGCGGCTACGACGAGGCCTGGCTGGCCGAATCGACCGACATCTACGAACTCGAGCGCCGCATGCGCGCCATCGACAACAGCCGTTGCGGCCGGGGCGACCTGCACACCAGCGCCTTCCTGTCGATGTCGCCGGCCGGCACCGGCCGCTGAGCGGCCTGCACACGCTGCGACAGCGTGTGCACCAGCAAGCCCGAGACCACCAGCATCACCCCGGCCAGCTCATGCGCGGCCGGGCGTGAGCCCATCGCGGCACCGATCAGCAGCACCGAGACCGGAACGAAGTTCAGGAACGCGGTGCCGGTCACCACGCCCAGCTGCCTGACGCCGAAGTTGTAGGCCAGCACCCCGAACACCGTCGGCACCAGGCCGATGTAGACGAGGGCCGGCCAGGCGTTCCAGGCTGCCGCAGCGCTCGGGACCGGTGCGAGCCCGAATGCCGCGAGCAGCAGCGTCGCGGTGCACAACAGCGGCCACGAAGCGAGTGCGCTCAGCGCGCTGAAGCTGATCACGTCGAGCTCGGGCAGGCGCGCCGCACCGCGCGTGTAGGCGATCCAGCCGAGCGTGCCGGCCAGTGCCGTCAGGTCGCCGACCAGCGTCGAGGCCTGCGCGCGGGGGGCGCCCTGCGTCAGCGCGCCCGACACCATCGCCACGCCGATGAGGGCCAGCAGCGTGCTGGCGATCGCGCTGCGGCTCGGCCGCTGGCCGTCGAGCGCCCAGCGCACCAGCTGCGTCGTGATCGGCATCGTCGCCATGATCACCGCGCCGTGCGACGGCACCGAATGCGCGAGGCCCACCAGCACCATCGCGCTGAACACGCCATAGCCGATGAAGCCGAGCCCGGCCAGCCAGCGGCCATGCTGGCGCAGCGCGCCCCACGGAATCGGTCCGCGCAGCCGCAGCACCAGCATGAAGCCGAGCGTCGCGATGCTGTAGCGCAGCAGCGTGAACCACACCGGGTCGACGTGCGGCAGCACCGGCTTGCTGGCGAGGAACAGGCTGCCCCAGGCCGTGGTGGCGAGCAGCAGCCCGGCCATGCCAATCGAAGGCGAACGTGAGAAGGTCATGGCGGGCTCCGGCAGATCGAATGCGATGTCGCCAGTCTCGGCAGCCGGGCCCTGCAAGGCCATTCGCCAATTCGGAGCAGGGCCTCAGGAAATGCGAACTGACAGCCGCACGGACGCTGGCCACAATCCGCTGCCATGGAGCTGTATCAACTGAAGACCTTCGTCGCGGTCGCGCAGGAGGGCAACCTGACGCGCGCCGCCGAGCGCGTGTTCACGAGCCCGCCGGCCGTCAGCGCGCAGATCAAGGCGCTGGAGGACGAACTCGGTGTGCGCCTGTTCGACCGCACGCCGCGCGGCATGGGCCTGACCGAAGAGGGCCGCCGGCTGCTCGACGATGCCGAGCGCACGCTGGCCTCGGCCGGGCGGATGCGCTCGGCCGCGGCGCAGCTGCGCGGCGCGGC
>NZ_JBFUGN010000895.1:0-2539 GCF_056402895.1 Rhizobacter sp. P3_B12
CTCCAGCGCCGCGAGGCTGTCGAGCAGGCAGGCCACCTGCTGCGTCAGCGGCGCGGGCGCCGGCTTCTCGCCGCTGATGACCGATTGGATGTACATCGCGGTGGTGGCCGCATCGCAGGTGCGCGGCAGCACCGGCAGCTCGCGCAGCACGCCGTCGTGGGCCGACAGCGAGAGCTCGCTGCGCGGCTGGCCGTCGATGAMGACGTCCAGGCGCGGCAGCCGGCGCGGGTCGGCGACCGGTTCGCCCTCGGTGCCGCGCATCAGCAGCGCGTTCGCGGTGGTGCGCTGCAGGAAGTCGGTCAGCATCGTGCCGTACTCCGGGTGCGTGTAGTTGACGACGCGCATCGCCTGGCCGGCCGCGCACGGGTCGAGCAGCTTCGCGACGGTGTGGCCGGAGTTGCGCAGGCCGATGGTCCAGCGCGCATCGAGCAGGCGGGCGAGCGGCGGGCACAGCGCATCGGTGCGCATGAACACCGGCTCGCGGCGGCGCCAGGCCTGTGCCACGTCGTCGGCGCTGCGCGCGAGCGGCAGCCCGAGCACCTGGAAGATGTCGGCGGTGGTGACGCGGCCCGGATCCTCGGGCATGCCATGCACCAGCACGGGCACGCCTTCCTGCGCGAGCATCAGCGCGAGCAGCGGGGTCAGGTTGGGCAGCTTGCGCGCGCCGTTGTACGAGGGCAGCACCACCAGGGTGCGATCGCAGGTGATCGGCAGGCAGCGCGCCGAGGCGGCCTGCAGGAAGCCGGCCAGCTCGTCCACCGATTCGCCCTTGATGCGCATCGCCATCGCGAAGGCGCCGAGTTCGAGGTCGCTGACCTGGCCGTCCAGGACCCGGCCCATCAGGTCGAGCGCCTGCTCGCGTGACAGCGAGCGGGCGCCTTCCTTGCCGCGACCGATTTCCTTGATGTAGTTCGTGATGCTCATGGGCTCTCCCTGAGCGAGTTTCGCAAGTACCGGGCCAACGCGACGACGATTTGATGAGGCATGCGTTAAGAGATCAGGGGCCGAGCAAGGCGTCCTTCAAGGGCTCGCGCCAGGCGCGTGCCGCAGGGTCGTAGACGCCGAAGCCGGATGCCAGTTCCCAATACGCCCAGCTGAAGCCGCGGCGCTCGGCCTCGTCGCGCATGCGGCGGGTGTAGGAAGCGCGTGCGTCCATCGCGGCCTTGCCATAGGCGCCGAATTCGCCGAGGTAGATCGGATAGCGATGGCGCAACGACCAGGCGAGCGCGGTGTCGAGCGGGCCGCGCATCTGCGCGAGCTGCGCCGCGTCGCAGCAGGACGTGCCCAGCCAGGCCGCGGCGCCGCTGGCCCATTCGGCGCCCTGGTGCGTGAAGTGGAAGGGCTCGTAGTTGTGCACCGTGACGATCAGGTTCGCGTCGTTCGGCAGCACCAGGCTCGCGAGCGCGTTCGCGCTGTTCCACTGCGTCGGCCCGATCACGACGATGCGTGTCGGGTTGCTGCGGCGCACCACCTGCAGCCCGCGCGCGGCCAGGTCGTTCCAGCGGGTGGTCTGCGCGCCGTGCGGCTCGTTGTAGAGCTCGAACACCAGCTTGGGGCCACGCGTGCTGTAGTGCTGGGCAATCTGTTTCCACATGTTCAGGAAGCGCAGCGCATGCAGGCCGTCGGCCACCGGGGCCTCGCCGCCATCGAGCTTGTCGCCGTCGAGCTGGCGGTAGTGGTGCATGTTCAGCACGACGATGAAGCCCTTGTCGAGCAGGGCATCGACCGCTTCGTCGACGCGCGCGAAGAACGCCGGATCGATGCGCGCCTCGCCGTCGGCCGACGCATGGTTGCTCCAGCGCACCGGCAGCCGGGCGTTCGCGAAGCCGGCTTCGGCGGCCTTCTCGACCAGTGCCGCGTCGAAGCGCAGGCTCCAGGCGCCTTCGGTGGGGGCGTCGAAGATGTTGCCGAAGTTGACGCCGCGGCCCATCGCATGGGCGGTCTCGATGGCCTGGGGCGAGGCGCCCGGTGCCGCGCCGGCGGGCATCGGCGGGTAGTCGGCCAGCGAGGCGGGCGCGCTGGCGCAGGCGGCGAGCAGGCTGCAGGCGCAGGCCAGCAGCAGCGCTGCGCGCGTCATGATCGTCATGCTGTCTGTCTCCATCGTTGTTTTGCGATGGCGATTCTAGGCAGCGGCCGGTGCTTGGAGGCGTGACCGGACCATGCGTTTCAACGCGGGGATGCACGAACCGCAGTTGGTGCCGCATTTCAGCGCGCCCTGCAGCTGCGCGAGCTGCTGGTCGGCGGGGCCGCTGCAGCGTTCGAGCTGGGCCAGGATGGCCGGCTCGCCGACGTTGAAGCAGGTGCAGACCTGCTTGCCGCTGGCCGGCACCGCGACCGGCGCGCGCGCGCCGGGGCTCAGCAGCAGGCGGCCGTAGGCCTGGGCCGGCAGTTCGTCCTGCAGCAGCGGCTTGATCCAGACCTCGGCGCTGATGTCGCCGGCGAGCAGGAAGCCTTCGAGGCGGGCCTCGTCGGCACCGTGGCGCGCGAGCCGCATCGCGCGGCGCTGGCCGCGGCGCTTGTCGGCGTAGTGCAGCACCTC
>NZ_JBFUGN010000896.1:0-2533 GCF_056402895.1 Rhizobacter sp. P3_B12
GGCACGGCGCTGCAACTGCAGCCCTGCAGCAGTGCGGCGACGCAGCAGTTCGACGTGGCGCTGATCTCGACCGGCGTCTACAGGCTGACGGTCGCGGCGAGCGGCCTGGCCATCGACGTGCAGAACGCTTCCGCCAGCGACGGCGCGCCGCTGCAACAGTGGACCGACAACGGCACCAACGCACAGCGCTTCACGCTCGGCGAGCCGGCCGCCGGCGTGATCACGCTCGTCAACGTCAACAGCGGCAAGTGCGTGCAGGCCGCCGATGCCGCGAGCCTGCGCCAGTACGGCTGCAACGGCAGCAACGCGCAGCAGTTCAGGCTGGTCGGCGGCAGCATCAACCCGCCTGACCCGGTCGCCGTGGTGCCGCTGTTCCCGCAGGGCACGCCGATCACCGAGCCGATCCAGAGCGTCGAGGCCGACGGCACGCTGGTCACCTACATGGGCATGCGGCCCACCGAACGCCATGCGCGCGAACGCGGCGAGGCCTGGGACGCGCCCGACCAGGGCCCGGGCCGCTACCTGACCTTCCCGTCGTTCTACTTCCAGAATCGCAGCTTCGGGCTGGTGATCCGCGACGAGGTGCCCGCCGGCCGCTCGAAGATCACCTTCACGCTGCGCGTCAACGACGGCACCTTCGACGGCACCACCTTCAGCCTGTTCCGCAACGCCGGCGACCCGAACGTGCGCGACTACGGCTGGGCGCTGAACTACGGCTTCGGCAACCCGAAAATCGTCGACATGGACAACCACCCGCTGCCGATCTGCATCGCCGGGCAGCCGGATGCCGACTGCCAGTTCTCGGTCGACACCAACTGGCGCACCGATCCGCACAGCACGCTGAAGGTGGGCGACCCGGTCGAGCTCGCGCCCGCGCCGCGGCTCAAGTACAACGCCGACGGCAGCGCGGTGATCGACGGTGGCGGCGCACGCTACTACTCGTTCGAGCAGCTGTACGTGGCCGGTGTCGGGCTGCGGCCCTGGTACGGCATCGCGCCGAACCTGGACTCCGCGCCGCTGCCGCCCGAGACGCTGTCCGGCGGGCAGACCAGCCTGTCGTACAACTACTCCGAAGAGCCGATGCGCGTCTTCCAGCAGATGGCCAACAACATCGGCATCCAGAACACGAAGCGCTTCGTCGAGGGGCGGCGGTTGTTCCACACCTCGTTCATCGACGGTCGGCATTCGGAGCACCCCGAGAGCAACCCGGTGTTCAGCGCGCATGCCGGGCAGCTGGGCCCGCGCTACAACCAGGTGAGCTGCATCGGCTGCCACGGGCTGAATGGCCGCACCACCGCGCCGGCCGCCGGCACGGTGTTCGCCGGCACGGTGCTGACCGGCACGGCCGGTGCCGACGGCAAGCGCGTGCCCGACGCGACCTACGGCCTCAACGTGCTGCAGAAGGCCGCCGCCGTCGGCGCGGCCGACTACGGCGTCAACGTGCAGGCCTACACGACGACGGTGCGCACGCTGGCCGACGGCGAGAAGGTCGAGCTGCAGAAGCCGGTCTACGCCTTCAAGGGCCCGGTGCCGGCGCAGTACTCGGCGCGCCAGGCCCCGCAGGTGATCGGCGTCGGCCTGCTCGAGGCCTTGCCCGAGAGCACGGTGCTCGCGCTGGCCGACCCGGCCGATGCGAACGGCGACGGCATCCGCGGCGTCGCCAACCTGGTGACCGATCCGGAGTCGGGCCAGACACGCCTCGGCCGCTTCGGCTGGAAGGCCGCGAAGGCGAGCGTGCGGCACCAGGCCGCCGAAGCGCTCGTCAACGACATGGGCGTGGTGTCGCCGGTGTACCCGTCGCGCAGCTGCCAGCGGGCCGCGGCCGATTGCCGCAGCAACCCGCAGGGCACGGGCGTCAACGAGCAGGAGCTGCAGCGCGTCGTGCAGTACCTGGAGCTGCTCGCGGTGCCGGCGCAGCGCAGCCTGCGCAGCGCCTTCCCGGCGGGCGTGCGGGTCTCGCCGGAGCACGAAGTGAACCCGGCGCAGGTGGCGCGCGGCGCGCAACTCTTCGCGCAGGTCAACTGCACCGCCTGCCACGTGGCGACGCTGAAGACGGGCACCACGCACCCGTTCGCCGAGCTGCGCGACCAGACCATCCACCCCTACACCAACCTGCTGCTGCACGACATGGGCGCGGGCCTGGCCGACACGGTGGCCGAGGGCAAGGCGCAGCCGTCGATGTGGCGCACCGCGCCGCTGTGGGGCATCGGCTCGCTCCCCTACGTGCAAGGCAGCGCGCAGAACGTGCACTACCTGCACGACGGCCGGGCGCGCACGCTGATGGAGGCGATCGGCTGGCACGGCGGCGAGGCCGACAACAGCCGCCAGCGCTTCGAGGCCTTGTCCAGGGACGACCGGGCCGCCGTGCTGGCGTTCCTGAACACGCTGTAGGGAGGGAAGCGTGAGCTCCTACAGGCGGTCGCGCCGGTGGACGATGGCGCCGGCGCACCGGCTGCGTACCGTGGGCAGCGATGGACACCGTCGCTGCCCCACCGCCCTCCCGCTGGCCGGGCCTGCGCGCCTGGTGGTTGCT
>NZ_JBFUGN010000897.1:0-2521 GCF_056402895.1 Rhizobacter sp. P3_B12
GTGTACGGCTCGAATGTCTACCTCTCGGCCAACAACGCCTCGGCGCTCAGTGCATCGAAGGGCGGCGCTTCCGCGAGCGGCACCGTGACCTTCTTCAACAGCGGCAACCAGGCCGCCACGTTGACGATGTCCGGCCTCGGCAGTGCGTACTCGGTGGCTCCTGGCAGCTGCAACATCGATCCCGGCACGGCGTGCACGGTGACGGTCACGATGAGTTCCGCTGGCGCCATCGGTCCGCAAGGTGCCCAGACGTTGACCGCCACGGGTGGCACCAACGGGGCCGCATCGGCGGCGGTGTCGGGCACGGTGACGGGTTCGGTCTCGACGCTCGCGTTCAGCAGCCTGGCCTTCGGCACGGTGAACCAGAACTCTGCAGCGCCGCAGAACATCATCAGCTGGCGCAACGACGGCAACGTGCCGATGACGCTGACCGGGCTGTCGAATCTGCCCGCCGTGCTGAGCCTGGTCGTCAACAGCTGTACCAACGTGGCACCGGGCCTCACCTGCAACATGGGGGTGCAGCTGGCCACCGGCACGCTGACGAGCTTCAGCCAGACGGTGAGCACGGTCGGGGCGACGGTGAATGGCTCGACCACCGCCAGCGGCGTGGTGCAGACGGTCCCCGGCGCACTGTTCAACCTGAGCACGGTGGCGACGTCGACGACCACGTACACGACGATCACGTTGACGGTGGCCAACCCGTACAGCGCTGCGCAGACGATCACGGCGGCGACCCAGAGCGACGCAGGCACGCCCGGGACGAGCACCTGCACCGTGGGCGGCAGCGTGGCCGCGTCACCAGGGAGTTGCACCTTCCAGTGGGTCTACGACCGATGCACCGCACGCACGGTGAACTTCAGCGTGAAGAACGCGTTCGGCACCGCGACGACGAGCAAGGCGATCGTGAAGGGGACCTGCCTGTGAAGAAGAACCTGTTCGCAGCAATCGCGTGGGTGGTGGTGAGCTCCGCCCATGCACAAGCCCAGTTGCCGCCGGTGACGGGCGTGGACAACCCGTTCAACTACACCCGCACGACGAGCATCACCTACCGGGCGGATGGCCTGGTGGACACCGAGACGATCGAGCCGAACGACCCGCAGCGCTGCGTGGTGACGACGTACAGCTATGACCTGCGGGGCAACCGCACCGGCTCGCTGGTGGCGAACTGCACCGGCGCGAGCGGCGACGCCTTGTTCACCCCGCGCAGCAGCAGCGTCACCTATGGCGCGCAGACGTTGTCGATCGGCGGCATGACCGTGCAGATCCAGCCGAACACCCAGGCGAGCAGCAGCAKCAACGCCAAGGGGCAGGAGACGAAGCAGACGGTGGACCCGCGCTTCGGCACSGTGCTGAGCACGACCGAGCCGAACGGGYTGACCGCGCGTCGGGAGATCGACGACCTGGGSCGCACGACGCGCGAGATYCACCCCGACGGCACGCGGATGGTCACGGTCTACTGCCTCATCGCCGGGCGCGTGAACCCGGCCGGAGACACCTCGAGCAACAGCCCCGGCTGCCCGAGCCCGAGCGCGGCCGAGATCCCGGTCGATGCGCTGGAGTTCACGCACGTGGAGCCGCGCGACGCGAGCGGCGCGGACGGCGTCAAGAACGGCCCGTTCGCCCGCAAGTATCTGGACCGGGCAGGGCGCTTGCTGCGGCAAGTCACCGAGGCCTTCGATGGCGCAACGCAACCCGGCGGCACGAACCGCCTGATCGTCACCGACACCGAGTACGGCGACCTGGGCCAGGTGCTGCTGCAGACGCAGCCGTACTTCCTGGACAGCGGCTCGTCSACGAGCACGGGCAGCGCCGACGTGGGGCTCACGCGCACCGAGTACGACGTGCTGGGCCGGGTGTTGAAGATCTACACCGCCGACAACCAGGGTAGCCAGCCGGGCGTGAGCTTCGGTGCCCGCGGCAGCCGCCGGGCACGCGTGTCGAGCACGGCCTATGGCGCGCTGGTGGTCACCACCACCGACGACCAGGGCCGCACGCGCCGCGAGGAGGCCAGCGTCGAAGGACGCACGATCCGCATCACCGACCCGCTGGGGGCGCAGATCGTTCACCAGCACGACGCGTTCGGCAACCTGGTGGCGACGAAGGATGCGCTGCAGAACTCGGTGCAGATCRCCTACGACGTGCGGGGCAACAAGCTGAAGCTGACCGACCCGGACGCCGGGGTGATCGAGTACCGCTACGACGCGCTCGGCCAGGTGGTGCGGCAGCAGAATCCGCTGCAGTTGCAGCGCGGCGGGCAGACGAGCATGCAGTACGACGTGCTCGGGCGGATGACGCTGCGCACGGAGCCGGAGTACAGCAGCACCTGGACCTACGACAACTGCGCGATGGGCATCGGCAAGCTGTGCGCGACGAGCGCCAGCACCGACATGAGCCAGCAGTGGGTGTACGACAGCCTGGGCCGGCTGGTCAGTAACCGCACGACCGTGGCGAACGGGCCGAGTTTTGCGAGCGCGCTGAGCTACGACGCGAACGGCCGGCAGGCGACGCAGACGTGGCCGAC
>NZ_JBFUGN010000898.1:0-2518 GCF_056402895.1 Rhizobacter sp. P3_B12
CTGTCGGTGCAGGGCCTGGGCAGCGGCACCGTGGTGTTCGGCGTGCACATCGCGGCGCCCAGCCTCGCGATCGCGCCCGACAGCCCGGTCGACAAGGTCGCGCGCGACCGGCTGTCGACCGTCTACATGCCGGGCTACAAGCTGACGATGCTGCCCGACGACGTGGTGCAGGCCTACACGCTGCAGGCCGGGCGCGACTGCCCGGCCGTGTCGCTGTACGTCAGCTTCGACGAGGCCACGCTGAAGGTGACCGGCAGCGAGACGAAGCTCGAGCGGGTGCCGATCRCCGCCAACCTGCGCCACGACCAGCTCGACGCGGTGATCACCGAGGCCACGCTGCTCGGCGAGGCGCCGGCGGGCTACGAGTTCGCGCCGCAACTCGCGTTCTGCTTCCGCCTGGCCCGCCACCTGAAGGCCGGCCGCGAGCAGGTGCGCGGCAAGCCGGAGCTGTTCAACCGCGCCGACTACAACTTCAAGCTCGACGGCAATGACGGCGCCGAGCCGCAGGGCCACGAGCGCGTCAGCATCGGCACGCGCCAGCGCGGCTCGCCGCTCGACCTGATCGTCGCCGAGGCGATGATCCTCGCCAACAGCACCTGGGGCGGCTGGCTCAACGAGCTCGGCGTGCCCGGCATCTACCGCAGCCAGGCCAGCATGGCGCCGGGCGTCAAGGTGCGCATGGGCACCAAGGCCGCGCCGCACGCCGGCATGGGCGTCGCGCAGTACACCTGGGCCACGTCGCCGCTGCGCCGCTATGTCGACCTGCTGAACCAGTGGCAGATCGTCGCCTGCGCGCGCCACGGCCGCACCGCGGCGCTGGCCGCGCCGTTCAAGCCGAAGGATGCCGCGCTGTTCTCGGTGATCTCCAGCTTCGATGCGGCCTACAGCGCCTACAACGGCTTCCAGTCGGGCATCGAGCGCTACTGGACGCTGAAGTACCTGGAGCAGAACGGCATCGCCGAACTCGACGCCGCGGTCATGAAGGAAGGCCTGGTGCGCGCCGACACGCTGCCGCTCGTGTTCCGCGCGGTCGGCGCCGACCGGCTGCCGCGCGGCGCGCGCGTGAAGGTGCGCATCACCGGCACCGACCTGCTGACGCTGGACGTGCATGCGAGCGTGCTGTCGCGCATCGACGATCCGGACACCTCGGCCGATGACGCGGTCGTCGAGGATGCCGAGGCCGACAGCGAGGAGGTGGCCGCCGGTCCGCTGACGCTCGCGATCGACGTGGCCGCCGATGCAGGCGACGAAGAAGCTCCCTCCTCCGATGCGGCCACCGCCGCCACCCCTGCCGCCTGAGAGACCGATGCTGAAGAAGTTCTCCACCCTGCAGATCGCGCTCGCGGTGTCGATCGGCGTGCATGCCCTGTTGCTGGTGGTGCGCTTCGTCGACCCGGAGGGCTTCAACCGCGTGTTCCAGGACACGCCGCTGGAGGTGATCCTCGTCAACGGCAGCTCGGCCGAGGCCCCGGTCAAGCCGCAGGCGATCGCGCAGCGCAACCTGGCCGGCGGCGGCGAGGCCGAGCGCGGCCGCGCCACCTCGCCGCTGCCGTCGTCGGCGCTGATCGAGCTCGGCGACTCGGCCGACGAAGCCCACAAGCAGATCGAGCAGCTGCAGGAAACCCAGCAGCAGCTGCTCGCGCAGGTGCGCCGCGAGCTGGCCTACCTGCCGGCCCCCGACCCGAAGCGCGACCGCGGCGATCCGCAGGCGCGCGCGCAGGAGGAGCGCCGCCGCCAGCTGATGCAGCTGCTGGCCGAGATCGAAAAGCGCATCAATGAAGAGAACTCGCGGCCGAAGAAGCGCTACATCAGCCCGGCCACGCGCGAGGAGCTGTACGCGATCTACTACGACTCGCTGCGCCGCAAGATCGAGGACCGCGGCACCCGCAACTTCCCCGAGTCGCAGGGCAAGAAGATCTACGGCGAGCTGATGATGGTGATCACGATCGATGCCGCCGGCCGCGTGCTGGAGACCGAGATCGTGCGGCCGTCGAAGTCGCCGCTGCTCGACAAGCGCGCCCAGGCCATCGTGCGCGCGGCCGCGCCGTTCGGCCAGTTCAGCACCGAGATGCGCAAGCGCGCCGACCAGCTGGTGATCACCTCGCGCTTCCGCTTCACCCGCGAAGAAGGCCTCGAGACCACGCTGAGCGCCCCCGAGACGCGCTGAGGCGCGCCGAGACGAGACACACCCATGGACCGCTACGTCGTCGCCGGCAATCCGGTGCAGCACAGCCAGTCGCCGTTCATCCACGCGCGCTTCGCCGAACAGACCGGCCAGGCGCTGCACTACGACCGGCTGCTGTGCCCGCTGGACGGCTTCGCCGACACCGTGCGCCGCTTCGCCGACGAAGGCGGGCGCGRCTGCAACGTCACGGTGCCGTTCAAGTTCGACGCCTTCGACCTGGCGGCACGGCGCACCGACCGCGCGGCGCTGGCCGGGGCCGCCAACATCCTGCGCTTCGACGAGCGCGACGGCTGGCTGGCCGACAACGCCGACGGCTGCGGCCGGGGGCGCGAC
>NZ_JBFUGN010000899.1:0-2511 GCF_056402895.1 Rhizobacter sp. P3_B12
GTGGTCGCGAGCGCCTCGGTGACGAAGATGTCCTTGTGCGCGAGCGGCACGCCGAGCAGCGGGCCGCTCTCGCCGGTGGCGCGGCGCGCGTCGGCCTGCGCGGCCTGGCGCAGCGCGCCCTCGGCGTCGACGCTCAGGAAGGCGCCCAGGTGCGCATGCGCGGCAACGCGTGCAAGCAGTTGTGTCGTCGCCTCGACGCTGGAGACCTGCCGCGCGGCGAGTGCGCGGGCCAGTTCGGCCGCGCCCAGTTGATGCAGGTCCTTCATCCTTCGATCACCTTCGGCACGAGGAACAGGCCGTCCTCGACGGCGGGCGCGCTGCGCTGGTTGGCGGCGCGGCCGTCGGTCTCGGTGACGATGTCGTCGCGCAGGCGCAGCGCCACTTCCTGCACCGCCGACAGCGGCGTGTACAGCGGCTCGATGCCGCTGGTGTCGACTGCGCTCATCTGTTCGACGATCGAGAAGAAACCGTTCAGTTGCTGCAGCATCGCCGCCTCTTCGGCGGGCTTCAGTTCGAGGCGCGCGAGGTTCGCGATGCGGCTCACGTCTTTGGAGTCCAGTGCCATTGGAATTTGAGGGGAGATGAGGGTGCCGACGGGGCTGGAATTCAGGGGGCTTGGGGTATTATCCCCGGTTATCCACAAGCCTCTTTCGGCGTGCAAATTCAAGGGTTTGCAGGACTTTCGAGCGGCTCGCGGACCCACCCGCTGGAAACCCGGCCGACCGACGCCAACAAGAACCCTTCCGCACATGTTTGCATCCCTGCGCCGCTACTTCTCCACCGACCTGGCCATCGACCTCGGCACCGCCAACACGCTGATCTACGTGCGTGGCAAGGGCATCGTGCTGGACGAGCCCTCGGTCGTCGCGATCCGCCACGAGGGCGGCCCCAACGGCAAGAAGACCATCCAGGCGGTCGGCACCGAGGCCAAGGCCATGCTGGGCAAGGTGCCCGGCAACATCGAAGCCATCCGGCCGATGAAAGACGGCGTGATCGCCGACTTCACCGTGACCGAGCAGATGCTCAAGCAGTTCATCCGCATGGTCCACGACTCGCGGATGCTCAGGCCGAGTCCGCGCATCATCATCTGCGTGCCCTGCGGCTCCACCCAGGTCGAGCGCCGGGCCATCCGCGAATCGGCGCTCGGCGCCGGCGCGAGCGAGGTCTACCTGATCGAGGAACCGATGGCCGCGGCGATCGGCGCCGGGCTGCCGGTCAGCGAGGCGAGCGGCTCGATGGTGGTCGACATCGGCGGCGGCACCACCGAGGTCGGCGTGATCTCGCTGGGCGGCATGGTCTACAAGGGCAGSGTACGCGTCGGCGGCGACAAGTTCGACGAAGCCATCATCAACTACATCCGACGCAACTACGGCATGCTGATCGGCGAGCCCACCGCCGAATCCATCAAGAAGAACATCGGCTCGGCCTTCCCCGGCTCCGAGGTCAAGGAGATGGAAGTCAAGGGCCGCAACCTCTCCGAAGGCGTGCCGCGCAGCTTCACGATCAGCAGCAACGAGATCCTCGAGGCGCTGACCGACCCGCTCAACCAGATCGTCTCCAGCGTCAAGAACGCGCTCGAGCAGACGCCGCCCGAACTGGGCGCCGACATCGCCGAGCGCGGCATGATGCTGACCGGCGGCGGCGCGCTGCTGCGCGACCTCGACCGCCTGCTGGCCGAGGAAACCGGCCTGCCGGTGCTGGTCGCCGAAGACCCGCTGACCTGCGTCGTGCGCGGCTGCGGGATGGCGCTGGAGCGGATGGAACGCCTCGGATCCATCTTCACCTCCGAGTGAACGTGACCTTTCTCACACGGCCGGCGCGTCGCTGACGCGGCCGGCCTTTTGTACGCTGACGCGTACTCGTCACTTCAAAGCCCCTTCCAGCCGTTCCAACGCCATGCCGCTCGGCACCCTCGACCGAACCCCACCGCCCTTCTTCCGACAGGGCCCCTCGGCGCTGACGCGGCTGATGTTCTTCTCGGCGCTCGCGCTGTTCCTGATGGTGGCCGACACCCGCTTCAAGGTGACGCAGCCGGTGCGCGCGGTGCTCGCGACCGCGCTGAACCCGGTCGAGCGGGCGCTGCGGGCGCCGGTCGACGCAGTGAGCGCCGCCGGCGACTACGCGATGGGCCTGCAGGATGCACTGTCGGCCGAGGCCCTCGCGCGGCGCGAGCTGGCCCAGCAGGCGGCGCGCTCGGCCCGCGTCGAGCAGCTCGAGCAGGAGAACCTGCGGCTGCGCGCGCTGCTCGATCTGCGGCCCGGGCTGTCGGTGCGTTCGCAGACGGCCGAGGTGCTGTACGACGCGCCCGATCCGTACTCGCGCAAGGTCATCATCGACCGCGGCACGCAGCAGGGCATCGCGGTCGCGTCGCCCGTCATCAACGAGGCCGGCGTGCTCGGCCAGGTGACGCGGGCCTTCCCGTACAGCGCCGAGGTCACGCTGCTGACCGACAAGGACGCCGCGATCCCGGTGCTCAACATGCGCACCCAGGTGCGCAGCGCCGCCTTCGGC
>NZ_JBFUGN010000900.1:0-2510 GCF_056402895.1 Rhizobacter sp. P3_B12
GTGTGGCGGTGTTCCTTGCGGCCGGCGTGGCCGCCGGCTGGCACCTGGGCCGGGCGCGCGAGATGAAGCGCGTGTCGCAGCGCGTGTCGATCGTGCTGGGGCAGGTGGAGCGCCGGCACAAGAAGGAGCTGGGCCGCTTCCAGGCCGGCTTCGCGAAGCAGGCCCGCGAGCTGAAGGAGGCGCGCGCGAAGCAGCACCTGCGCGAAGCGGCCCACAACCTGGCGCAGGCGCAGGCGCAGGCGCAGGCCCAGGCGCAAGCGCAGGGCCGCTCGTCGGCTCCCAAACAGAAGCAGGCGCCTTCCGAGCACGGCTTCGCAGCCACGCAGCCGATGCAGCACGTCAACCACTGAGCCCCGCGCGCGTCCATGCACAACCCCTACATCGCCCTGCAGTTCCCGACCGTGCCGGCACCGATCGCGCCGCAGCCGTCGCGCAGGACCCTGACGCAGCGGCTCAGCGAGGACGCCGGCTTCCTGCACGACTACCTGCGCGACGGCCTGAACCTGATCGAGCCGTTCAAGACCACCGAGCACTACGCCGGCTTCCTGACGGTGCAGTACCACATGCTGGGCGACGTGCGGCGGCTCTATGCCGATGAAGAGGTCTGGCAGGTCATCCCCGACCCCGGCCTGGCCGATGCGGAGCGCGCGAGCCGCATGGAAGCCGACCTGCACGACCTGGAGGCCTGGCCGCCCCACCCGCGCTCGGCGCCGGCATCGGCGACGCACGGCCTCGGGCTGATGGAGGCGCTCGGCTGGGTGCATGCGAGCGAAGGCCTGATGCTGAGCCTGGACMTGATGGCGCAGGCGCAGAACCTCGGCGAGCACCTCGGCCTGAGCGAGGTGCACGGCGGGCGGCACCTGCTCGCACCGCTGGGCTGCCGCACGCGCGCGTGGCGCAGCCTCGCGCAGGTGCTCGACTCGGCGCGCGTCTCCGAGGAGCAGGGCAGTGCCTTCGTCGCCGGCGCGAGCATCGCGTACCACCGGTTCGACGAGCTGCTGTCGCTGGCGCTGCGGCCACGCACCGACACCGAGCCGGCGACGATGAGCTGATCGCGGGTCGTCGGGCCTCGGTTTTCTTCAATCGAGCAATAGTTTCATATTTCTCGTATAGTAGGTTCATGGAACAAGATGCCGTCATCCGAGCCCTCGCTGCGCTCGCCCACCCACTGCGGCTCGAGGTCTTCCGGGCACTCGTGGTCGCCGGCCCGAGCGGCCTGACGCCCGGCGTGATGAGCGAAGGTCTCGGGACCGTCCCGACGACGCTGTCCTTCCACCTCAAGGAACTGATGAGCGCGGGACTGGTGACGCAGGAGCGCGTCAGCCGGCACCTCGTCTATCGGGCCGCGTACGACCAGATGAACGGCGTCATCGGTTTCCTCACGGAGAACTGCTGCGCAGGCGAGTCCTGCGCGGTGCCACCCGAGTCCGCCCGGTGCGGATGTTGATCCACCCCCAGGAGCCCGCAATGAAGCGATTTCACGTCCATGCCCATGTGCAAGACCTGCAGGCGAGCATCGCCTTCTATTCGAAGATGTTCTCCGCGGAGCCGACCCGTGTCGAGAGCGACTACGCCAAGTGGATGATCGAGGATCCTCGCATCAACTTCGCGATCTCGACGCGGGGCAGTGCACCCGGTGTCGACCACCTCGGCATCCAGGCGGACACCGAGGAAGAACTCGCGGCGCTGAAGTCGAGTGCAGAGGCGGCCGGCATGACGCTGCTCGATGTCGGCGAGACGAGCTGCTGCTATGCGCGCAGCGACAAGTACTGGGTGACCGACCCGCAAGGCATCGCGTGGGAGCAGTTCCGGACGCTGGGCAGCATTCCGGTGTTCAGCGAGAAACCGCGGGTCGAGGCGTCCAAAGCGTCCGAGGCAGCCGCATGCTGCGCGAGCGCCGCTCCGCGTGGAAAGCCGGTGGGCATTCCCGTCACCGCTGCGCCTTCGGCGTGCTGCTGATTTGGCTGCCCGCGAGATGAGAAGCCTGCCCCGGCGCGCGCTGGTCGAGTTCATCGGGACCGGCCTGCTGCTGACCGTCGTGATCGGCTCCGGCGTCATGGCGGAGCGACTGGCCGGTGGCAATGCCGCGCTGGCCTTGCTCGCCAACGCGCTGGCGACCGTCGGCGGCCTGTACGTGCTGATCGTGGTGTTCGCTCCGGCAAGCGGCGCGCACTTCAATCCCTCGGTGTCGCTGGCGATGGCCGCCCTCGGGCGGTTGCCCCGGCGCGACCTCATCGCCTACAGCTGCGCGCAGCTGCTGGGTGCGATTGCCGGGGCCTGGCTCGCTCACGCGATGTTCGACCTGCCGCTGCTGCAGGTGTCGGCCAAGGTGCGGAGCGGGCCTGGTCAATGGCTCGCGGAAGGCGTCGCGACGGCCGGGCTTCTGATGGTCATTCTGCGAACGCCGCCGTCTCGCGTGGCCGCCGCCGTCGCCGCCTACCTCGGCGCGGCGTACTGGTTCACCGCGTCGACATCGTTCGCCAACCCGGCAGCTGTCGTGGGGCGCATGC
>NZ_JBFUGN010000901.1:0-2505 GCF_056402895.1 Rhizobacter sp. P3_B12
CCACCAGATTGACCGAGAAATCACCCATGGAAGTATCGTAATCGATACTTGGCACGCAGCAAGTATCGAATTCGATACTTTGAGGGTGACTGAGTTGCCTCAGAACTCCAGGTTGTCGATCAACCGCGTCTGCCCCAGCCGAGCCGCTCCCAGGGCCACGAGCGACCCGGGCGCATCACCTGCACCCGGTGGCAGCAGGTCGGCTCGCCGCCGCACCGTCAGGTAATCCGGCTGCCAGCCGCGCGCGGCCAGCGCTGCCATCGCATCGGCCTCCAGCTGCGCGATCGGCTTCGCACCCTGCAGTGCGGCATCCGCCAGCGCCCGCAGGCTGCGCGACAGCGCGATCGCCTCCTCGCGCTCCGCCGCACCCAGGTACCCGTTGCGCGACGACAGCGCGAGCCCGTCATCCGCCCGGCTCGTCTCGCCCGCCTCGATCGCGATCGGCAACGCGAACTGCTGCGTCATCTGCCGGATCACCATCAGTTGCTGGTAGTCCTTCTTGCCGAACACCGCGACGCGCGGTTGCACGCAGGCGAACAGCTTCATCACCACCGTGCACACGCCGGTGAAGAAGCCGGGCCGGAAATGCCCTTCGAGGATGTCGGCCAGCGCCGCGTCGGGCACCACCTTGAAGCTCTGCGGCTGCGGGTACAGCTCGCGCTCGTCGGGCGCGAACACGAGGTCGCAGCCGGCACCCTGCAGCAGCTCGCTGTCGCGGGCCAGCGTGCGCGGGTAGCGGTCGAAATCTTCGTGCGGCGCGAACTGCAGCCGGTTCACGAAGATGCTCGCCACCACCGGCAGCCCGTGCCGCTTGGCCTGCCGCACCAGCGCCAGGTGGCCCGCGTGCAGGTTGCCCATCGTGGGCACGAAGGCGCAGGCGCCGGGCGTGCCGAGTGCCGCGCGCAGGTCGGCGATCGTGTGGACTGTCTTCATCGGTGGATCAACCCAGGAGCGTCAGTAACCGTGGAGCGTGTCGTCGGGGAAGCGGCGGGCCTTCACGTCGGCCACGTAGCGCGTGATGGCCTCGCCGATGCCGGCGCTGCCCTCCACGAAGTTGCGCACGAAGCGCGGCAACTTGCCCTGCGTGATGCCCAGCATGTCGTGCAGCACCAGCACCTGGCCCGAACAGGCCACGCCGGCGCCGATGCCGATCACCGGGATGTCGAGCGCGTCGGTGATCTGCTTGGCCACCGCCGCTGGCATCAGCTCCAGCACCAGCATCGCGGCGCCCGCATCGGCCAGCTCGCGCGCATGGCGCAGCAGCGTGGCCGCGGCTTCGTCGTCGCGGCCCTGGATGCGGTAGCCGCCCAGCGCATGCACCGACTGCGGCGTCAACCCCAGGTGCGCACACACCGGGATGCCGCGCTCCACCAGGAAGCGCACCGTCTCGGCCGTCCAGCCGCCGCCTTCGAGCTTCACCATCTGCGCCCCGGCCTGCATCAGCACCGTCGCGCTCGCGAGCGCCTGCGCCGGCCCCTGCTGGTAGCTGCCGAACGGCAGGTCGCCGATCAGCCAGGCACCGCGGTTGCCGCGCGCGACGCAACGCGTGTGGTATGCCATCTCGTCCAGCGTCACCGGCAGCGTGCTCGCCTGGCCCTGCAGCACCATGCCGAGCGAATCGCCGACCAGCAGGCAATCGACGCCGGCCGCATCGAGCAGCCGCGCGAAGCTCGTGTCGTAGCAGGTCAGCATCGCGATCGGCTCGCGGGCCGCGTGCATCTCGCGCAGCCGGTGCAGCGTCACCGCCTTGCGGCCGGGCGCCGTCTCGGTGGCGGGATGCGAACTCATGCCGGCCGCATCCCCAGCTTGTCGAGCAGCGCGCGGTCGGCCTGCACGTCCGGGTTGCCGGTGGTCAGCAGCTTGTCGCCGTAGAAGATCGAATTGGCCCCGGCCGTGAAGCACAGCGCCTGCACCGCCTCGCCCAGCGCCTGGCGCCCGGCCGACAGGCGCACGCGCGCGGTCGGCATCGTGATGCGCGCCACCGCGATCGTGCGCACGAACTCCAGCGGGTCGAGCTGCACCGTGCCGTGCAGCGGCGTGCCTTCGACCTGCACCAGGTTGTTGATCGGCACCGATTCCGGGTACGGATCGAGGTTGGCCAGCGCGCCGATCAGGCCGGCCCGCTGCGCCCGCGTCTCGCCCATGCCGACGATGCCGCCGGCGCACACCTTGACGCCGGCACCGCGCACGCGCTGCAGCGTATCGAGCCGGTCCTGGTACTGGCGGGTGCGCACGATGTCGCCGTAGAACTCCGGCGCGGTGTCGAGGTTGTGGTTGTAGTAGTCGAGGCCGGCGCTCTGCAGCGCCTCGGCATGGCCGTCTTCCAGCATGCCGAGCGTCGCGCAGGTCTCCAGCCCGAGGGATTTGACCGCGCTGACCAGCTCGGCCACCTTCTCGATGTCGCGGTCCTTCGGGCCGCGCCACGCGGCGCCCATGCAGAAGCGCGAGGCACCGGCCTCCTGGGCGCGGCGCGCGGCATCGAGCACGGCTTCGGTGTCCATCAGC
>NZ_JBFUGN010000902.1:0-2504 GCF_056402895.1 Rhizobacter sp. P3_B12
AAGCCGCACAGCGCCGACCACGGCACCACGCGCTCCATCTCGCCCAGGAACTTCTCGCGCCTCGTCTGGCGCTTCTTGCCCGCGTACTCCAGGCTCGCAAAGCTCGTCTGTTTCATGCAACCATCCTCGCTGTCCACGCCTCGTTCGGCCATCGAGATCTGCCCGAATAAATCAGCGGTTCCCTAGGGAATACGACGCCGATGAACGTTGGCATGGCACAGGCGACATGGAGAAGGTTAATGTCTGAACAGATCTACAACATCTTTCTCAATTTCGATGACAAGGAAGTCTGCTCGAGCATTGGCTACAAAACGCATGACTTCACCGGTAGCGTCGCGTACATTGAATTTGGAGATCAACCGGGAACCTCGATATTCGTCAAATGGTTGGACGCGTATGCAGATCTCTCGCCACTGGGCATCACCAGACCAGAGCTGTGGGAGCTGCGGAACGGGCTCTTGCACATGACCAATCTGAATTCCAAGAAGGTTTTAGCGAACAGGGAACGACGCATCTCTTTCCGCGTTGGAGGCGATAGCAGCTATGCAACTGCCGAAGCCGGTGTTTACTACTTCGAATTCAAACAGCTATTGGATGCGTTTGCTCAGGCTCTGGGGCGTTGGATTTCTTCCTACAACGATGACAGAAGCAAGTTCCCGAAGTTCGTTGAGCGCTACGACCAAACCATTTCTGATAGCCGGCTTGCGGTAGCGCGACCCGGTAGCTTCGGAGAATCGGCGGGCCCCCCAGCGATTTGAAGGTCACTGCTCGCTCTTGCCGGAGGGCACATCGATCTCCCGAAATGCTTCGAGTCTTGAGTTTTCACACAGCCTCGACCCATTGCGGTCCTTCGCGTCGTCCGTCCCACAGCCAGAAATGTGTCCTTCAATGTTTTGAGCTGGCGGTGCACGCACGGCGACGTGCCGTGTTAGCAATGGAATTGGGAGCATGTGCCCGCCAGTTCGTCGGCGAAGACTTGTGCTTCAACTTGCTCTGCGTTGAGCGTGGCTCCACTCTTCCGACATATGCAGCGAATACGCACAACACGACGTACGCGAACCTCCGAAATGCCACCAAGTGGACATTCCCCCTCACGGCACCGTGCAATACCCCACTCACGTGTGCCTATTGGCAACTGCGCGGACCGGCGTTCACGCATAAGTTCGGTGCCTACCGTTCGAAATATGTGGCGCCGTCAGCCCCCCGCTTGGCGACATGGCTAGACATCGCCCCATCGCCCGTTGTAATCATAATAGGGAAACAGGGAGATGTCTTTCTCCTGTGGAAGAAGCATGAAATAGATGCTCAGCACTGTTCCAACGACTCCGGCAAAGAAATCCGGAAACCTCACATTTGTAGCCCCCTCGTGCATGATCTCGTTTCGGATTGCTTTGACATCTACTAAACGCTGCACGGCGTATCTCGGAGCTTTCGCCGGCGAAAGCTTAAATGGTTTCGCGAAACCCTTCTTTGCTTTTTCAAGCGCCGCTGGGTCCTTCAGATTCGCATCTCCATAAACGCCGTGATGCCAAGCCTGTCGAGGCTGGAGAGCGCCCGGGTTGACTAGGCCTACGAGTTCATCTCCATAGCCTTCCAGCAATGTGAACGTGTATGCAGCGGCCGCTGCAGCATAAGGAAAGGACTGCAGTTCAGTCGGCACTTCCCCGGGGTGCAAGTCCTCCTCACTGAAGAGAAAAACACCATCGCTCCCATCGACGATATTTAAATTCCCGCGAGTCGCTTGGACCCCGACACCTTTTATTGGGTATTCGTTATGCAGGCGCTCTTCCAGAGCTCTCCAATTTTTTACTGCATCGTCGTGTATGAACTCAATGCCGCTGAAGGACACATGAAAGGTTAGGAGCGTTTCGAGTATGGACTCGGTTCGCTTCCGCACTTCGAGACGCTGCAATCGAGTGAGTCGTGGCATTCGTGTGAGACCTAACGTGTCATAGGGAGACGGGCGCGTCCGCTCATCACGGAGTTCTGTCTTCCTAAAGCGGCGCCCTCTGCTTGCCTAGATGGAGCGCCAGATTTTGGTTCGCGTTGCATTTATGTATTGCGCAGTGCTATCAAATCAGTCAAAAGTGGTTCAAAACGTTCCTGGATGAATCATTCCGTCGAGCGGGTCTTGCCAGAAAGCCGACGCCAGCGAGAGGCTTTTGGCCGACTGCGCCCTTTCGACCGTTGCCCCGCAAGCGGTCGCACAGCAGAGCCGACCCAGCACGCGACCGGCTGCTTGCAGGTGATGCCGCGAACATACACTGTCGCCCAGAAGCAGACGCTCGACCGTTTGCCACAAG
Organism: Rhizobacter sp. P3_B12; assembly: GCF_056402895.1. Classification (NCBI taxonomy): domain Bacteria; kingdom Pseudomonadati; phylum Pseudomonadota; class Betaproteobacteria; order Burkholderiales; family Sphaerotilaceae; genus Rhizobacter; species Rhizobacter sp. P3_B12. Next base: position 2,304 of record NZ_JBFUGN010000902.1, read on the forward strand.
GCACTTAGCGGCGGCCATTTTCGTGCGGTGTCGCTGACAAAGAGGTGGCCGCTCCAATTGTCACATCGCGGACTCTCGGCGTTTTGCTGGTAGTCGGATTCGAGTGGACACGTCGAGCGACACAGAAGATCCTTCGCTCAAAGGTGCGCGACAGCCACGCGCCCCATGCGATTCAGGGAGACGAGCAAGACACCTCTCTGA
>NZ_JBFUGN010000903.1:0-2504 GCF_056402895.1 Rhizobacter sp. P3_B12
GCCGAGACGCTGAGCCAGCAGATGCAGCTGCGTGCGACGGACTTCGAGGAGAAGAACTTCGCCGGGCTCGTGAGCGATGCCTTCGCCGCGTCGCGCCGCATCGTGCTGCTGGCCTGGCAGAAGACGCACGGCCGCGAGCTCGTCGCCTGATCCCCCGAGGACTGCCGCATGAACGCACAGCCCCTGGAGCTCGAGGTCGTCCGCAAGCTGGCCGCCACGATGGCGCTCGGCCTGCTGCACGGCAGCGATCAGGACGCCGACACGATCTTCGCCGCGCTGTCGCGCATGTGGCCGGACGACGGCTCCCTTCAACGCGCGCTGGCTTCGGCCATCGCCTCGACCTGATTCACCCCATTCGAAAGAGCAACGCAGCCCGCTCCCGATCAGGCCCCGCAAGGAGCCTGCCAAGTGGCTGCACCCCGCCTGCAAGGCACCCCTGAAAGGAAACGACATGAACCCGCTCAACCTCTTCTCCAGCTCCGGCGCCCTGGGCCTTGGCAAGAACCTCGGCACCACCGCCTCCGGCGCAGCCAGCAACGCGGTCTCCTCCGGTTCGACGAAAGCGGTCTCCAACAACGCCTCCAACTCGGTGGGCGACAACCTGAACTCGATCGGCGGGAGCGACGTCAGCACCACGAGCCAGTCGCTGAACGGCGCCGTGCAGGACGCGCAAGCCATGACCGAGATGCAGATGCAAGCCAGCTCGGCGATGGCCAAGATGAACATGATGGCGTCGATCAACGACGGTCTGAACAGCGTCATGAAGAAGGCCGGCGAGTCGTTCAAGTCGGCAGCGCAGTAAGCCATTCATGGCGGACCGACCGTCCGCCCTTTTCTGCTGTTCTACCCCCGGGGCATCGGGTCGGCGATGCCACCTTTCCAGACTCTTTGAACTGGCCTGAAGGATTCGACCATGTCCGCTCGCAAGCTGCCGAAGTGGCAAACCGATCTGTTCGCCGCGGTCTACTCGCTCGCGAGCGAGATCGCGCCGCGCAACGATGTCGCCACGGTGCTGAAGCTGATGTCGGCGGTGCATCCGGACCTGCCGCAGCTTGCCGCGGCCGAGGCCCGCATCCTGATCCATGCCGGCGACTTCGCCGGCGCCCGCTCGCTGCTGGAACGCACCGAGCACAGGCACCCGACCAACGCGGTGATCAAGGCGATGCTGTCGTTCACGCTGTTCGTGCAGCAGGACGGCCTGTGGGAAACCTATGCCGAAGAGGCGATCGCGCTGCCGGCGGACGCCGCCGCACGCGGCATCGTCGATGCGCTGGAATCCGCCTCCGGTCGCCAGATCCGCAAGGCAACGAACGATTCCCATGGCGGCAGCCACCTGTCGATGATGCCGCCGATGGGCCTGGCCTGCTGACCCGTTCCACCGAGGACGAACCATGATCAACCCGATTTCATCCGTCGCCCCGCTGAACCCCGCCGAGCAGGCGCTGCAGGCCCTGGCCTCGCAGGCGACGCAAGGCGCCGGACACGGCGTGGCCCCCGTGCCCTCGGCCGTCACGCCCGAGATGCAGCAGAACTTCCAGTCGCTGATGCAGCGCAGCACCGACCATGCCGCCTCGTCGGCCGGCCACCCGGGCAACGTGATCCAGCACGTGATCGAGCGCCAGCAGGGCGACCTGCAGCGCGTCGAAGGCCAGGTCGAGAACTTCCTCGCCGCGGCGCCCGGCATGGGTGCATCTGAAGTGGTTGCCGCGTCGATGGCGGTCAGCCGCAACGTCGCGGTGACGAACCTGAAGCTGCAGATCGCCACCTCGATCACGCAGGGCTCGAACAAGAGCCTGCAAACCCTGTTGAAGAACCAGTGACCTCGCGGTCCCGAAGGAGCCCCCCGTGCTGACCTCCCTGTCGATCCCCACCCCCCCGGCCTTCCTGCTGCGCGCGATCGTGCTCGCCGCCTGCGCCCTGGCGCTCGCCGGCTGCAAGCAGGACGTCTACACGAAGCTGACCGAGGCCGACGCCAACGACATGCTGGGCGTGCTGCTGCTGGCCAACCTCGACGCCGCCAAGGCCAGCCCCGACGGCAAGACCTGGAACGTCGCGGTCGAGACCGACCACATGGGCCGCGCGCTCGCGGTGCTGCGCGCCAACGGCCTGCCGGCCGAGCGCCGCGCCAACCTGGGCGACATGTTCAAGAAGGACGGCCTGATCTCCACGCCGACCGAGGAGCGCGTGCGCTTCATCTACGGCGTGTCGCAGGAGCTCGAGAAGACGCTGTCCAGCATCGACGGCGTGGTCTCGGCCCGCGTGCACGTGGTGCTGCCGAACAACGACCCGCTGGCCGAGCATGTGAAGCCGTCGAGCGCGTCGGTGTTCATCAAGCACCGCACCGAGTCGAACGTGGCCACGCTGGTGCCGACGGTCAAGAACCTGGTCGTGCGCAGCGTCGAGGGCCTGACCTACGAGAACGTCAACGTGACGCTGGTGGCCGCGGCCGCACTGCCCGAGCTCGCCAGCGCGGCGATCGCGCAGCGCGGCGGGATGTCGCCGGT
>NZ_JBFUGN010000904.1:0-2503 GCF_056402895.1 Rhizobacter sp. P3_B12
GGCGCGCACGCGTCGCGGTGTCGAGCGCGAGCGTGATGCGGGTCGTGAAGAAGCCGCCGTTGACGCCGCCGTGGATGCGCTCGTTGTCGGCCAGCGTGACGGTCTGGTCGGTGATGTCGACCCAGGGCACCTGGGCCTCGCCGGCGCTGTCGGTGCCGCCGAGCACGCGCAGGCTGGCCTTCACCTTCGGCGGCGTGGCGGCCAGCGCCTCGAACTCGGGCGCGCCGTAGTAGCCGCAGCGGTGGCACACCAGGTACAGCTTGCTGGCCGACGCGAGCTTGCTGCTCTCGAGGTCGAGGCGCGTCTCGACGACCAGCGGCACCTTCGGCGAGCCGTCGCCGAGCACTTCGATCGGCAGCGTCAGTGCGGCCGGTTGCGGCGCCGGGGCCGGCGAAGGGGCCGAGCCCACCGGCGCCGGCGCGGGCGTGTCGCCGTCATCCGACCCGGAGCCGCAGCCGGCCAGCAGCATCATCGACAGGAAAAGAGTGGAAACGGTTCCGCTCACACGTGCGGCTCGGCTGCTTCGGATCATCATTCTGGGGTGGGACGTATCGCTTTCGCCGATGGATCACGCGGTGCGGCTGACGGGATGCGTCAGTCCGGCTTCACTTCGCGTCGCTTGCTGTCGGGAAAGGCGGCGTGTGCCTGCGGTTGTTCTGGATGCGGGCTTCGAAGCAGTTCGCATGCCGCGGCGGGGCCGCGCTTGCGATTGGATGCAATTTCAGCGCGGCTGCTGCGCGTGGATGGCGGCCCATTGCGCAACGCACTCGGCCAGCAGCGCGGGCGCGTCGGTGGCCTGCGGCTGCAGCCCGAGCGCCGCCGCGGCGCTGCGCAGCGCGTGCAGCGGCTGCGCCAGGTCGAGCGGTGCCGCGCCGTTCTGCTTCGACAGCTTCTCGCCGTTCGCGCCCAGCACCAGCGGCGTGTGCAGGTACTGCAGCGCCGGCAGGCCGAGCAGCCGCTGCAGGTGGACCTGGCGCGGCGTGTTGTCGGCGAGGTCTTCGCCGCGCACGACGTGCGTGATGCCCTGCAGCGCGTCGTCGACGACCACCGCGAGCTGGTAGGCCCACAGCCCGTCGGCGCGGTGCAGCACGAAGTCGCCGACCGCCTGCGTGAGGTTCTGCTGCTGCGCACCGAGGCGGCGGTCGTGCCAGTCGATCACGATGTCGGCCTCGGTTGCATCGCAGCTCAGCACCCGCGTCGCGCGCGGCGGCTTGCCGTTCAAGCCGTGGCGGCAGGTGCCGGGGTAGACGAGCTCGCCGTGGCGCGGCTTGCCGTGGCCGGCGGCTTCGAGCGCGAGGGCGATGTCGCGCCGCGTGCAGCCGCAGGGGTACACCTGGCCGGCGGCGCGCAGCGCATCGAGCGCAGCCTCGTAGTGCGCGCCGCGCTGCGACTGCCACACCGGCGGCTCGTCGGGCAGCAGCCCGCACTGCGCGAGCTGTGCCAGGATCTGCGCATCGGTGCCCGGCACGCAGCGCGGCGTGTCGACATCCTCGATGCGCACCCCCCACATGCCGCCATGCGCCCGCGCATCGAGCCAGCTCGCGAGCGCCGCCACCAGCGAGCCGGCGTGCAGCAGGCCGGTCGGCGACGGCGCAAACCGCCCGCGATAGCCCATGACGGTCAGGCTCCGCCCAATGGCAGCAAGCCGCTGTGGCGTTCGATCAGCGCGCTGCGCGTGGCCGGGCTCTCCAGCTGCGACAGCCACCAGCGCAGCGCCAGCCCCAGCTGCGGCTTGCGCGTCGCGCTGCCGGCCGGCACGCTGCGCCACGCATAGCCCAGGCGCGCGACCTGCGTCGGCCGCTGCACCGGCTTGACGACCAGCCGGCCAGCGGCGATGTGCTCGCGCACCAGCGGCTCAGGCAGGAATCCGCAGCCCAGGCAGCGCAGCTGCGCCTCGATCTTGTTCTGCATCGTCGCGACGGTCAGCACGTCCTGCCCGGGCAGCAGGTTCACCGTCAGCGGCGCCATGCGCTGCGCCGAATCGGCGACCGCTACTGCGCGGTGGTGGATCAGGTCGGCATCGCTCAGCACGCCCTCGGCGTTTGCCAGCGGATGGTGCGGCGCCACCGCGAACACGAAGGTGATGCTGCCGAGCGGCTGCATCTGGATGCCGGGCGGCATCGTGCGGTCCACGCCGACGCCGATCGCCAGGTCCGCCTGCCCGCTGACCAGCGCCTCCCAGGTACCGGCCAGCACCTCGGTGCGCAGCCGCAGCCGCGTGCCCGGCCCGCCACTGGTGGCGCCCGGGCTCTCCGGGCTCAGCGCATAGAAGGCCTCGCACAGCTCGAACAGCGTGGCGCGCGACATGATGCCGTCGACCGCGATCGACAACTGCGTCTCCCAGCCGGTCGCGACGCGCTTCACGCGGTTGGCCACCGCATCCATCTCCTGCAGCAAGCGCCGGCCCTCGTGCAGCAGCTCCTCGCCGGCAGCCGTCAGCCTGGCCTGGCGCGAGCGGCGATCGAACAGCAGCACGTCGAGCGCGTCCTCGAGCTGGCGCACG
>NZ_JBFUGN010000905.1:0-2496 GCF_056402895.1 Rhizobacter sp. P3_B12
GTGCCGACCCGCAGCCTGTCCCCGTGTTTCGACGCTTCGTCTCAGCGCGCTGTCGCCGGCGCGGGCGGCTGCCTACAGTTCACTCCAACGCAACACACCTACCGCTGGAGACTGACATGTTCGACCGCCTCTTCGCCCCGCTGCTGACCTTCACCGTGCTGATCGCCGCGACGCTGTCGATCGCGATCGCGATGCTCGAGGAGGGCCGCGCCGGCACCACACAGCAGGCCAGCGCCGACATCGTCACGCTGCCGATGGTCACGATCACCGGCAAGCGCGTGCAGAGCGTCGCCGAGGCCACGCAGGCGATGCGCACGACGCTGCAGTGATCAACGCCAGGGCCGCCGCCTCACATGTGCCGGAACACGTGCACGTAGCTGCGGCTCACCGGCAGCAGCTCGCTGCGGCCCTTGATGTGCACGTCGGCCGTCTCGTTCGGCCCGCRCACCACCTGGGCCACCTGGTGCAGGTTGACGATCACCGAACGGTGCACCTGCACGAAGCACTCCGGATCGAGTTCATCGGCCAGTTCGCGGATCGTGCGGCGGATCAGCGCTTCGCCGCCCTCCCACACGACCAGCGTGTATTTCTCGTCGGAGCGCAGGTAGGCCACCTGCTCGACCGGGATCARCCGCACGCTGTTGCCCACCGACGCCTTGATCCACTGCAGCCAGCCGGCCTGCCGCTGCGCCGGTGACTGACGGCGCAGTTCGGCTGACATCTTCTCGATCGCCGCCTCCAGCCGGTCGTCCGCCGCAGGCGAGGCGCCGCCGGTGCCCGATCCCAGCCGCTGGCGCAGCCGCTGCACCGTGTCGGCCAGGCGCTCCTCGTCGAACGGCTTCACGACATAGTCGACCGCCCCCTGCTCGAAGGCCGTCACCGCGTACTGTTCGTAGGCGGTGACGAACACCACCTGGGCCCGCCGCGCGATCGAGCGCGCCGCCTCGACGCCGTTCAACCCCGGCATGTGCACGTCGAGGAACACCACCTGCGGCGCATGCTCGTCGAACAGCTCCACCGCCTCGCGGCCGTTGCGCGCCTCGGCGACGATCGCGAGTTCCGGCCAGAGCCGCTGCAGCATCCCGCGCAGGCGCTCGCGCAGCAGCGGCTCGTCGTCGGCGATCAGTGCGGTGGGGTTCATCGTCCGGCTCCGGTGTCGGGTTTCGCGAGCTGCGGGCTCGGGTCGGGCAGCACCAGCGTGGCGCGCAGGCCGTGCGGAGTCTCGTCGCACAGCTCCAGCCTCGCCGCATCGCCATAGGTGGCCTTCAGCCGTTCGCGCAGGTTGGCGAGGCCGGTGCCGGGTGCGGCCTTCTCGTCCATGCCGGCCCCGGTGTCGCTGACCCAGACCTCGACGCAGGCCTGCCGTGCATCGGCACGGGCACCGACCTCGATGCGCCCGCCCGTCTCGCTCGGGTCGATGCCGTGGCGCACCGCGTTCTCGACCAGCGTCAGCAGCGCCATCGGCGGGAACGGCAGGTTCGCGAGCGCATCGGGCACCGCGACCTCGAAGGCCAGTCGGTCCGGCATGCGCATGCGCATCAGATCGAGATAAGCGCGCACCAGGCCGGTCTCGTGGCCGAGCGTGCTGCTGGTCTGCGCGAGGCTGGGCACCGTGGCACGCAGGTAGGCGATCAGGCTGTTCAGCACCGGGCCGGCCCGTTCGGAGCCCGACTCCACCAGTTGCTGCACGTTGGCCAGCGTGTTGAACAGGAAATGCGGCTCGACCTGCGCATGCAGCAGGCGCAGCCGCGCATCGAGCGCCTGCTTCTCGAGCGTGCTGCGCTCCAGCGCGAAGGCGAGTGCCTGCGAGCGGGCCTGAGCATCGCGCTCGCGGTACAGCGCGCCGAGCGCGAGCGTGAGGCCGACGGCGAGGCCGGTGGTGGCGATCGAGAAGAAGCCCCACAGCAGGCCTTCGTTGCGCTGGAAGCTGGTGACATCGCCCTGCACCATCACCAGGTAGGCGACCAGCGTCGCGACCGGCGCGGTGATGACGACCGCTGCCACCTGCACGACCCAGCGTGGCAGCCAGCGCGACGGCCAGTGCCCGGCGATGTCGAAGGCCACCAGCAGCATCAGGCCGACGAAGATGCTGCGGCCCCAGACGCTGAGGAAGGGCGTCACGAAGATCGGGTTCAGTGCGATCGCGGCGACGGTGGCCACGACCAGGTTGATCGCGATGCGGCGCGGCGTCAGCGAGGCCCAGAGGCGGGCGAGGTGGCGCGCGGGCGGGGCAGGAGTGGCGGAAGGGGTTGGCGGAACGGGCTTCATGGGATGCCACGATACGGCGCGGGGGCCGAACCCGGCAAGCCATGCAGCCCGATGTGCGACGGACGGCGGATCCCGCGGTGTGAGTGACGGGCTCTGTTTCGCCCTTCCGGGCGAGTCACTTTCATTTGAGCCCAAATGAAAGTAACCAAAGCAAAGGGCTTCAATACAACACCATACGGTTCGTTCTGCCCGCTGCGGACAACACTGCCACTTCGGCTGGAGCTCCAC
>NZ_JBFUGN010000906.1:0-2488 GCF_056402895.1 Rhizobacter sp. P3_B12
CGGCACGACGGGGCGCGCCGGCCCGCAGCGCTCCCCGGGTGTCAGACCGGCTCGGTGCGCGCCACCAGCCAGGCCAGCGCGTCGCCGCTCACCAGCGGCGACAACCGCTCGCGCACCACGCGGTGGTAGTCGTTCAGCCACGCGGCCTCGTCGGCGCGCAGCAGGCTGCGGTCGATGCAGCGGGTGTCGATCGGGCACAGCGTCAGCGTCTCGAAACCGAGGAACTCGCCGAATGCACCGTTCTCGGGCGTGTCCGCTGCGACGTTCAGCACCAGGTTCTCGATGCGAACGCCCCACTGGCCGCCGCGGTACAGGCCGGGCTCGATGCTGGTGACCATGCCGGGCTCCATCGCCATCTGCGGCTCGGGGATCGCCTTGCTGATGCTCTGCGGGCCTTCGTGCACGTTCAGGAAGTAGCCGACGCCGTGGCCGGTGCCGTGGCCGTAGTCGAGGCCGTGCTCCCACAGCGGCGCGCGGGCGATGGCATCGAGCATCGGCGACAGCGTGCCGCGCGGGAAGCGGGCCCGGCTCAGCGCCAGCGTGCCCTTCAGCACCAGCGTGTAGTCGCGCCGCTGCGCGGCCGAGACCGTGCCGATCGGCCAGACGCGGGTGATGTCGGTGGTGCCGCCCAGGTACTGGCCGCCGGAATCGATCAGCAGCAGGCCGTCGCCCTCGATCACCGCGTGCGATTCGGGCGTCGCCCGGTAGTGCGGCATCGCGCCGTTGGCGTTGAAGCCGGCGATGGTGTTGAAGCTCAGGCCGACGAAGCCGGGCCGGCGCGCGCGCGCGGCGCTCAGCTTCTCGTCGATCGTCAGCTCGGTGATCCGKTCCTGGCCGAGCGCCTGCTCGAACCACGCATAGAACTCGCACATCGCGGCGCCGTCCTGCGCCATCGCGTCGCGCACGAAGGCGGCCTCGGCGGCGCTCTTGCGGCTCTTCAGCAGCGTGCTCGGGTTGATCGCCTCGACCACCTTCACGGCGGCCGGCACGTTCTCGCGCAGGCCGAGCGTGATGCGGCGCGGGTCGATCAGCAGCGTGGCCTCGGCGCCCAGCCGGGCCAGCGCGGCTGCCGCCTCGGTGTACGGTGCCAGTTGCACGCCGTCGGCGGCGAGCGCCGCCTGCAGCGCAGCCGGCACCTTGCCGACGCCGACGAACAGCGTCGCGCCGTGCAGGCCGATCAGCGCGTGGGCCAGGAACACCGGGTTGTAGCTGACGTCGGAGCCGCGCAGGTTGAAGATCCACGCGATGTCGTCGACGGTGGAGACGAAGTGCTGCGTGGCGCCGTGCACCGCCATCGCGCGGCGCAGCTCGGCCAGCTTGGCGCTGCGGGCCAGCGGCGCGTGGGGCGCGGCATGCTCGTAGACCGGCGCCTCGGGCAGCGCCGGGCGATCGGGCCACACGTCTTCCAGCAGGTCGAGGTCGGTGCGCAGCGGCACGCCGGCGCGCGTCAGCGCGGTGCGCAGCTGCTGTGCGGCCGCCAGGCCCAGCACCGCGCCGTCGACCGCGACCACCTGCCCGGTGGGCACCTGGCTGGCCAGCCATTCGACGTGGTGGGTGGCGGCGCCGCTCGGGATCTTCACCAGCTCGATGCCGGTGCCGGCCAGTTCGGCCTCGGCCTGCACCCAGTAGCGGCTGTCGGCGAACAGTGCCGCGCGCTCGGTGGTGACGACCAGCGTGGCCATCGAGCCGGTGAAGCCCGACAGCCATTCGCGCCCCTGCCAGCGCCCCGGCAGGTACTCGGACAGGTGAGGATCGCTCGACGGCACCAGCAGCGCGGCCATCTGGTGCTGTTTCAGCGCGTCGCGCACGCGCTCCAGGCGCAGGCGGATCGGGGAGGTGCGGGTGTCCATGGGTTCGGCTCCGTTCGGGACCCGCACGCCTCCCGGGTCGGGAAGCCAGCGGGGAAAGCGTGGATTTTAGGGGCCCGGTTTGCACCGGACACGGAAAACCGCGCGGCCGAGGGACTTCTGCATTTTCTCTTCGCAGTTGGCGCTCATCCTGTGCGTCGGTGCGCCGCGCGCCCCCGAGGAGATGCCATGCCATTCGACCCCCGAATCGAGAAAGAAGCCTTCCTGCACGCCGACCGTGCGCTGCTGCGGCAGCTTCTCGACATCGATTTCCAGCTCTACCGCCCGATGGGCTACCTGGCCGCCACCATGCTGCACAAGCTGGTGTACTGCTGGCTCGTCGGCCTGCACGAGGACATCGCGCCGGTGCTGCCGCGCGTGATCGGCTGGCTCGACCATGCGATCAACAGCGGCGAGGCCGGCCTGGAGCAGCGCCGGGAAACCGGCGATGAAGTCCTCGCCCTGGGCGAGAGCGGCGAGCCGCGCACGATGCGCCCGAACCTGCACGCGACGCGGGCGATGGCCCGCTGGCTGCACGGCGGCGAGGCGGCCTGCGATGACTGGTCCGGCGCGCGGCGTTGCCAGGCGGCATGGCGCGCGAACCTCGCGCGCGGCGCGCGGCGCCTGACGCCCCACCAGCT
>NZ_JBFUGN010000907.1:0-2486 GCF_056402895.1 Rhizobacter sp. P3_B12
GCTGCGATCCGCGCGGCTGGCTACGACATGCCGATCTCGAAACTCATCACGATCTCCGGCCTCGCCACGCTGCTGCTCGCGCCGTTCGGTGCGTTCGCCATGAACCTGTCCGCCATCACCGCCGCCATCTGCATGGGCCGTGAAGCGCATGAAGACAAGAACCGCCGCTACATGGCCGCCGTCAGTTGCGGGCTGATCTACTGCGTGATCGGGCTGTTCGGCGCAGCGGTCACCGGCGTGCTGACGGCCTTTCCCCGCGATCTCGTGGTCGCGATCGCAGGCCTCGCGCTGCTCGGCACCATCGGCAACGGCCTGGCCTCCGCACTGAAGGAAGACGCGCACCGCGAGGCCGCACTGATCACCTTCCTCGTCACGCTGAGCGGCCTCAGCCTCTGGGGCATCGGCTCGGCCTTCTGGGGCGTGGTCGYCGGCGCGCTCGCGCTTTTTGTGCAACAGTGGCGGCCCCGCATCGCCGCCTGACCGAAAGAGAGCGCCCCGCCATGACGCTGCTGTTCGTTGCCGACCCGCTGGAAGGCTTCAAGACCTACAAGGACTCCACCTTCGCGATGATGCGCGAAGCCRCACGCCGCGGCCACGCACTCGCCGCCTGCGAACCGCGCGACCTGGTCTGGGAACGCGGCGGCCGCGTGCACGCCAAGCTGCGACCCTTCACCGTCACCACCGACCCCCACGCCTGGTTCGCCGAACAGCCCGCGCAGACGCTCGCACTCGCCGACCTCACCGCGGTGCTGATGCGCAAGGACCCGCCCTTCGACAGCGAGTACTTCTACGCCACCCACCTGCTGCAACAGGCCGAGCGCGAAGGCGCCCGCGTCTTCAACAAGCCGGCCTCGCTGCGCGACCACCCGGAAAAGCTCGCGATCCTCGAGTTCCCCGACTTCATCGGCCCGACACTCGTCACGCGCGACGAGGCCGAGATCAAGCGCTTCCATGCGGTGCACCACGACATCATCCTGAAGCCGCTCGACGGCATGGGCGGCATGGGCATCTTCCGCGTCGGCCCCGACGGGCTCAACCTCGGCAGCATCACCGAGACGCTGAACAAGGGCGGCACGCAAACGGTGATGGTGCAGCGCTACCTGCCCGAGATCGTCAAGGGCGACAAGCGCGTGCTGGTGATCGGCGGCGTGCCGGTGCCGTTCTCGCTGGCGCGCATCCCGCAAGGCAGCGAGATCCGCGGCAACCTGGCCGCCGGCGGCAAGGGCGTCGCACAGCCGCTGTCGCCCCGCGACCGCGAGATCGCCGAGGCGCTCGGCCCGGTGCTCGCCGCGCGCGGGCTGCTGCTGGTCGGGCTCGACATCATCGGCGACAGCCTGACCGAGATCAACGTGACCAGCCCGACCTGCTTCCAGGAAATCACGCAGCAGGCGGGCTTCGACGTGGCAGAGATGTTCGTCGACGCGCTGGAGGCCCAGCTCCCCTGAAGCCCGGGCACGGGATAATCACGGTTTCCTCCGTTGGTTTCCCCATGGCCGTCCTCTCGCTTTCCAATGCCCACCTGGCCTTCGGCCACGTGGCCCTGCTCGACAACGCGGCGTTCTCGCTCGAAACCGGTGAGCGCCTCGGGTTGATCGGGCGCAACGGCGCCGGCAAGTCCTCGATGCTGAAGATCATCGCCGGGCTGGAAAAGCTCGACGACGGCCTGCTGCAGATGACGCAGGGCGTGCGCATCTGCTACGTGCCGCAGGAGCCCGTGTTCGAACCCGGCCACTCGGTGTTCGAAGCCGTCAGCGAAGGCGTGGCCGAAGCCCGTGCCGTGCGTCAGGCCTATGAAGAACACGCCGACGGCGTCGACCTCGACGCCCTGCAGACACGCATCGAGGCGCTCGACGCCTGGAACTGGGAGCAGCGCGTGGACACCACGCTCGCGCAGCTCCACCTCGACGGCACGCGCGAGATCGGCCAGCTCTCCGGCGGCATGAAGAAGCGCGTCGCGCTGGCGCAAGCCCTGGTCGCGGTGCCCGACGTGCTGCTGCTCGACGAGCCCACCAACCACCTCGACCTCGATTCGATCGCCTGGCTCGAGGAGCTGCTGCGCAGCTTCAAGGGCAGCGTGATGCTGATCACCCACGACCGCGCCTTCCTCGACGGCGTGGCCACCCGCATCGTCGAACTCGATCGCGGCATCATCCGCAGCTACCCCGGCAACTTCACGGCCTACGAGCGCATGAAGGAAGAGCAGCTCGCGTCCGACGCGCTCGCCAACGCGCGCGCCGACAAGCTGCTGGCCCAGGAAGAGGTGTGGATCCGCAAGGGCGTCGAAGCCCGCCGCACGCGCAGCGTGGCGCGCATCCAGCGGCTCGAAGTGCTGCGCGACCAGCGCCAGAAGCGCCGCGATTCGCTCGGCCAGGTGCGCCTGGAAGTCGATTCCGGCGCACCCAGCGGCAAGATCGTCGCCGAGCTGCGCGACGTGAACCTGCGCTTCGGCGAGAAGGTGATCGTGACGGACTTCACCGCCACCATCC
>NZ_JBFUGN010000908.1:0-2485 GCF_056402895.1 Rhizobacter sp. P3_B12
GCACCCGGCCGGTCGCCGCCCGGCCCCGCAGCACCGCGACCCAGCGGGTGTAGGTGCGCCAGTCGCGCACGCCGCCGAGCGCGACCGCGATCGCGCCGGACGGGATCGCCAGCGCTGCGATCGCGGCCTGCTCGGCCAGCGAGGTCTGCATCGTCGGGCGGGCCACCGCCTCGAGCACCGCACCCGGCAGGCCCATCAACTGCGCCAGCCGGTAGAAGCCGAACAGCGTGCGGTTGAACTCGGGGCCGGTGTAGCAGCCCTGCACATGCACGAACGGCACGTGGCGGAAGTGCCGCAGCTTGTCGCGCACCGAACGCGACGCCATGCTGTGCAGCAGCACCAGGTCGTAGCCGTCGGCCGGCAGCTCGCGTGCCGACGAAGCGACGCTCGAGAACACCGCATCGCTGCGGTACAGCGGCAGCAGATGCGCATCGGTCAGCAGGTCCAGCCGCGCGACGCGATCCTGCAGCAGCACCCGCGCCGCGAGGTCCATCAGCGAATCGCCGACCTGCGGCGTGCCCTGGTGGATCCACAGCACGCGGCGGTGTCGTGCCGTGTCGAGGCGCTGCTGCAGCAACCGGCCCTGCCCGTGCCACGCCAGGTTCAGCTCGCGCAACGCACGGCGGCGCGCCGCCTTCCAGGGCGACGCCGCGGCCGCGAAGGCCTGCGCGTTGGACGGCAGCGCCTGCGGGAATGGCGGCGTCCAGGTGGCGCCTGCATAGCGCTCGAGCCAACCCGGCCCGGCCGTCATCGGGCGAGCACTGCCGAACGCAGTGCGTTGAACTGCAGCCGCAGCCACAGCTTCGGCTCGCCGAAGCGCCGGCCCGAGGCGGCACGCCGCCGCGCCAGCAGCCGGGCGGCGCCGTCGTGCGGGCCGTGGCGGATCAGCGCCTTCAGCATGCCGAGCGCCTGCGGCGACAGGCTGGCGGCATCGTCGRACTCGTCGATCGCCCGCAGCACCAGCTGCCGGAAGGCCGCCAGCGCCGGCCGCAGCGCCGGATCGCGCCGTGCCCCCCGCACCAGTTCGCGCAGCAGGCTGCCGAAATAGTGCGCACGCAGCGCGCGCGTCGGCAGCGATTCGACGAAGGCCAGCACCTCGCCCGGCGGCAGCAGCGACGGCAGGTGGTACGGCCCGTGGAAACCGAACACATCGGCCGACAGCGGACCGTCCTCGACGGCGAAGCGCTCGGCCATCGCCAGCGGCGCGAAGCGCAAGCCCTTCGCTTCCAGCGCGGCGCGGTTCGTCTTGCAGATGCACAGGTCTTCGGGATGCTCGGCGCGGATCGACGGATCCTGCAAGGACTGCAGCAGCGCCGCCGAACGCAGCGAGAAGCCGCCGTTGCCGACCTTCCACGGCTGCGGGACGTGGTTCCAGGGCGCGCCGATGTAGTCGACCGACAGGAACTCGTCGCGCCAGGCCGCCGGGTTCAGCACGTAGCCGTCCCATTGCACGACCAGCAGGTGGCTGGTGCGCAGGTGCGGCGCGAGCCCCTTGAGCATGAACTCGGAATAGGCCTCTATGGTGTMCAGCGGCGCGATCTCCACCCAGCGCACGCCGTCCGGCACGGCATGGCCGGCCAGCGAGGCGCGGTCGGTGCACAGGAAGGCGTCTCCCCACGAGACCTGGGCCAGGCAATGCCGCAGGGCCTTCAGCGACCACGCCAGGCGCGGCGTCGAATCGACGCAGCACAGCGTGACCCGGGGCAGCCGCAGGACCGTCATCGTTCTGCGGGAAAGTAGTCGGCACACCGGGCAATGAAGCGGCGCACGCTGGCGCGTGCCTCCTCGGCCTGGTCTTCGAAATGCTGCCGCAGCAGTGGCTGCGTGCGCCGGGCCTCGTCGACGTCGTCGAAGCCCCAGGCCAGGCCGTAGCGGTCGCGCGGATCCGCAAACCACTGTTCCTTGGTGACGCCCTCCTGCGGCACCACGACCGACACGCAGCCGCACAGCGCCGCGAAGGACGAGAACAGGGTGTAGGTGTCGTAGGAGATGCAGGTGCCGACGCGGTTGAACACCTCGGCCATCTGGGCATTCGACATGCCGTCGACGAGGATCGACCCGGCGGGGTCGTGCACCAGCGGACGGTCCTTGCCCTTGCGCAGGAGGTAGCAGCTGCCCTCGCGCGGGCCGAAATTCTTCTGCGCGAAATGGCGCAGGCTGAACGCTGGCACCCTGAGCAGGTTGTCGCCATCCGGGTTCAGCGCCGGATCGTCGAAGGCCTTCAGGTAGTAGAAGAAGCGATCGCCCGGCCCGAACTTGACGCGGCCGGTGTGGAAGCCGGGCTTGTGCAGCAGCCAGCGGATCACATGGCCGGCGCGCAGCGGGTTGCCATCGACGATCTCCGGGTAGATGACGATGGCGCCCTGCAGGTCGCGACGCGTCGCCAGCGGCGTGTTGAGGCCGGGGAAGGTGCGGTAGCGGCGCTCCCTGCGCCGGCCGTGGTACTTGAGCAGGCGCCACAGCGTGCGCACCGGATGCGCCGGGT
>NZ_JBFUGN010000909.1:0-2484 GCF_056402895.1 Rhizobacter sp. P3_B12
CATCCGCACCACCCGATCCGCCACATGAAAATACCGGTCGTCGTGCGAGATCACGACCACCAGGTGCCCCTTCGCGCGCAGCTCCGGCAGCAGCTCGGTGTAGAACAGGTGGCGAAAGGCCGGATCCTGGTCGGCCGCCCATTCGTCGAACACCAGCACCGGCCGGCCTTCGAGCCACGCATGCACCAGCGCCAGCCGCTTGCGCTGGCCGGTCGACAGGTCGATGGTGCTGAACGCGCCGTCGCGCACCGACACCTTGTGCGCGATCTCCAGCCGCTCCAGGTAGGGCTGCGYCGCCTCCGGCAGCGGCTGCGGCGCCCCGCCCTCGCCCGCCAGGTCCTGGAACAGGTAGAAATCGGAGAACACCGTCGTGAACAGCTGCCGGTAGTCGTCGCGCGTCGCATCGGTCACCGGTTTGCCGTCGAGCCGCAGCTCGCCCTGCTGCGGCGCATACAGCCCGAGCAGCAGCTTGATCAGCGTCGTCTTGCCCGAGCCGTTGTCGCCGACGATGAAGACCAGCTCGCCGCGGCGCAGCACCAGGTCGATCGGGCCGAGCACGAAGGCCTCGCCACCGCCCTCCGGCGCATCGAACGCATAGCGCACCCCGCGCAGCTCGATCGAATCGGCAAACGCCCCCTCGCCTACGGGCCGGTCCAGGTGCAGGTGCAGGAAGGGTTCGGGCGTCGCGAAACGCAGCGACAGGTCGCCGATGCGCTGGAACGCCACCTTCGCGCGGCCGATGTTCGGCAGCACGCCGACCAGCTGGTCGATCGGCCCCTTCAGGAACAGCAGCACCAGCACGAAGCCGCTCAGCACCGCCGGCGCCACCGTGCTCGCCGCGGCCCAGCCGAGGATCACCGCGATCAGCAGGAAGAACAGCGCCGAGCCGAACGCGCTGCCGATCACGTAGGTGTTGATCGCGCGCTGGTTGACCGTGCGGATGCCGTCCACCGTCTGCTCGATCTGCCCGGACAGCATGCGCGCCCGCCGCCCACGGTGCATGCGCAGCTCCTTCGCGCCCTCGCTGATGCCGCGGTAGGCCTTGTGCAGCTGCTCCTCGCCGTCGCGCGCGCGCCAGAAACCGGCCTCGGCGCGCGTCAGCACCACCGCCTGCACCGCGRCACCCAGCACCAGCGCGACGACGAGCAGCCCGAACATCGGCAGCGACAGCCAGGCCAGGTAGCCCAGGCAGCCGAGTGCGATCGACAGCGCGATCACGGTGGACGCCAGCACGAAGCCGGCGTCGCTGATCATGTCGACGTCCTGCGTCAGCACCGGCATCAGGCGGTGCGTGCGGTAGCGCTCCAGCGCATCGATCGGCGCCGACAGGATCTTCTGCGCGAGCGATTTGCGCACCTGCGCCACCAGCCGCTGGCCGACGCGGTTGGTCGACATGTCGGAGGTCACGCGGCCGACCAGCGCCACCGCGCACAGCGACACGAAGGTCAGCAGCAGCCCGCCGGCCATGCCACCGCTGCGGTTCAGCACCTGGTTGATCGTGCCGAGCAGCGCGACGGTGGCCGCGCCCGCCGCGATGCCGGTGACGACCGACAGCGCGAGCCAGGGCAGGAAGGGCCGCAGCAGGCGTGCGACTTCCGCGAACGGGCGGTCGACGGAGGGCGGGATGGGAGGGGTCGGGACAGAATCGCTCATGCCTTGCATGACGAACCACGCGCCTGCGCGTTCAGCTGAACATCCCGAGCCTTCGTTCGTCTGCTGACGGGTGATCCCCCTTCTCGAACCTCTCTTCCAGGGCGCCTGGGCGCCGCTCGGCGAGGCGCTGGTGTGCGCCGCCGAGCCGCCGGCGGATGCCGTGCCGGTGCATCGGCTGATCGACGAACCGGCCTTGCTGGAGGCGCTGCTGCGCCGCCACGCCCTGCATCGCGGCGTGACGGGCAGCGATCTGCGCGCGGCCGCATCGAGCTGGTGCTTCGCGTACCTCGATGCGCTGCTGCCGCCGGTGGTCGCGGCGGCGAGCGTGCTGCAGCATGTGTTCCCGACCGCGCCGCATGAAACGCAGGTCGTGGTGGGGGATGACGATGCGGCGCCGCGCAGCTTCCACATCGGCCACGGCGGTGCGGCACGACCCGGCGATCGTTGCAGCGAGCGCCTGGCGCCGTTGATCGACCTGCATCTCGCGCCGCTGTTCACGCAACTCGCGCGCGCCTCACGCGTCGCGCCGAAGATCCTGTGGGGCAATCTCGCGCGCCGGCTCGGTGGGCTGTTCGAGCAGGGGCTGGCGTTGACTGGGCATGCGCCGCACGTCGCGCAGGATCGCGACACCCTGCTGAGCCAGCCGCTGTGGCACGACGGCCGGCCCAATCCACTGCTGCCGCGGCAACGCCCGCACCCGCAGGCCTCGCGGACGATTCCGCTGCACCGGCAGTGCTGCCTGTTCTATTGCCTGCCGGGCGAGGACTACTGCAGCGCCTGCCCGCTGCGACCTTCGTAGCCCGGATGCCAATCCGGGATGTGTCGGACAAA
>NZ_JBFUGN010000910.1:0-2483 GCF_056402895.1 Rhizobacter sp. P3_B12
GCATGGTGCGGCCGTGGTAGCCGCCGGTGAAGGCGATGACCCCCGGGCGGCGGGTGAACGAGCGCGCGATCTTGACGGCGTTCTCGACCGCCTCGGCGCCGGTGGTCAGGAACAGCGATTTCTTCTCGAACGCACCGGGTGCCAGCGCGTTCAGCCGCTCGGCCAGCTCGACGTAGGGCTCGTAGGCCAGCACCTGGAAGCAGGTGTGCGTGTACTGGTCGAGCTGCGCCTTGACGGCGGCGATCACGTCCGGGTGGCAGTGGCCGGTGTTCAGCACCGCGATGCCGCCGGCGAAGTCGATGTAGCGCCGGCCTTCGACGTCCCAGACCTCGGCATTGCGGCCGCGGCTGACGAAGATGGGGTGCGCCTGCCCGACGCCGCGGGCGATCGCGGCCTGGCGGCGGGCCATCAGGGCGGCATTGGTCAGGTGGGCTTCGCGTTGCATGGCTTCACTCGGGTTGGCGGAAAATGCGATCGGCGGACTGTAGGCATCGCGAACGCGGGCCGCCATGTACAGACGGCGCGGCGATTCGGTGTACTGTGCAGGGCCGGGTGCCTGTACATGCAAGCCCCTATACGGTGCGCCACGCACGATGAAGTAACGCCTAGCTGCCACCGATGTTCACGCTGAACCCGAACTCCCCGATGCCGCTGGTCGGCCAGATCGTCGACGGCTTTCGCCGCCTGATTGCGGACCAGTCGCTCAAGCCCGGTGCCAAGCTGCCGTCGATCCGGGGCTTCGCGGCGTCGCACGGCGTCAGCGTGTTCACCGTGGTCGAGGCCTACGACCGGCTGGTGGCGCAGGGCTGGCTGACCTCGCGGGCCAACGCCGGCTTCTTCGTCAAGCGCCGCGCCACCGATGTGCCGGCGGCGATCCCGGTGCCCAGGCCGGTGGCCGACCTGCGCTTCAATGCGCAGTGGTACCTGAAGCAGATCTTCGAGAACCGCAACCTGCCGCTGAAGCCCGGCTGCGGCTGGCTGCCGCACGACTGGCTGTTCGAGGACGGCGTGCGGCGCAGCTTGCGCCAGATGGCGGCCGATGGCGCCGAACTGGGCGGCTACGGGCTGCCGCACGGCCACATGGCGCTGCGCATCCTGGTGGCCGAATCGCTGGCCGAGCACCAGATCGCGGTCGGCGCCGAGCAGGTGCTGCTGACCCAGGGCTCCAGCCAGGCACTCGACCTGGTGGCGCGCCGCCTGTTGAAGCCGGGCGATCCGGTGCTGGTGGACGATCCCGGCTACCCCAACCTGATGTTCATGCTGCGCTTCCTGGGGGCGCGGCTGATCGGCGTGCCGCGCACGCCGGCCGGCTACGACCTGCAGGCGCTGGAGGCGCTGCTGGCCGAGCACCGGCCGAAGGTCTTCTTCACGCAGCCGCGGCTGCAAAGCCCGACCGGCTCGGTGACGCCGCTGGCGCAGGCCTACCGGCTGCTGCAGCTGGCCGAGGCGAACGACCTGACCCTGGTCGAGAACGACATCTGCGCCGACATGGACCCGGAACTGCGGCCGTCGCTCGCCAGCCTCGACCAGCTGCGCCGCGTGGTCTACGTCGGCAGTTTCTCGAAGACGATCTCGCCGAACATCCGGGTCGGCTACGTCGTCGCGCGGCCCGACCTGCTGGACGAGCTGGCGCAGCTGAAGATGGTATCGGGCCTGACCTCGTCGGACATCACCGAGCGGCTGGCTTTCGGTGCGCTGACCGAAGGGCGCTGGCGCAAGCACCTGAAGTCGGTGCGCGACCGGCTGGCGGATGCGCACGGCCGGGTCGCGCAGCGGCTCACCGGGCTGGGGTTCGAACTGTTCGGCGAGCCGAAGGCGGGCATGTACCTGTGGGCGCGCCACCCCGACCTGCCCGACGGCGCCGAGCTGTCGCAGCAGGCGGTGGGAGACGGCATCATGCTCGGGCCGGGGCAGCTGTTCCTGGTCGAGCCGCGGCCCACCGGCTGGCTGCGCTTCAACGTGGCCTTCAGTGACGACGAGCGCTTGTATCGCTTCCTCGCGGCGCAGATCCGGCTGCAGGAAGCTGCATAGGTGCCCCTCCTTGCAGAGCTTGCGCAGTTTTGCGCGCRCAAAGGCGCGGGCGGGGGGTGTGGGGCTCGCCGGCCGGTGCGGTCATCGCCCCTGGCGGGGCGATGACTCCCCTGCGCTGCGCAGTTTGAAGGCCCGTCGCCGAAACTCCCTCCACTCACTTCGTTCGTTGTGGTCAAACAGTCGGCGACAGTCAGTGCACGAAGCGCGCTGGCGCGCGCGGGCCATCAAACTGCACAGCTCCGGCGCACCGTCCTGATTGGCGCTCCCCACACCCCCCGCCCGCGCCTTTGCCGAACCGGTGGCTCGATGCGTGCCAAGAACAAACCCGGGTGACACCCGGGCATCAACCTTCACTTGTTCGCTTGTCACCTCACCCAAAGAGCGGTGGTGCCCAAAGGCGCGTGCGGGGAGGCTGTGGAGCGCCAATAGGGACGGGGCGCCGGAGCTGGCTG
>NZ_JBFUGN010000911.1:0-2482 GCF_056402895.1 Rhizobacter sp. P3_B12
CACCAGCACCAGGCCATCAGCATGGTGCCGGCCGAGCAGGAGGCCAACACCGTCGTGGTCGTGCTGCAGAAGGGCTACCTGATCGCCGACCGCGTGCTGCGCCCGGCGCTGGTCACCGTGGCCGCCCCGAAATAACGCAAGGCAGAAGCAACTGTCCACAAGCGCGGCCCCTTGAAACGGCCCGACTTATCCACAACTCGACAACATCAAGATTTTCGGATTCAGGAGAACCAAATGGCAAAAATCATCGGCATCGACCTCGGCACCACGAACTCGTGCGTGGCCATCATGGAAGGCAACACCACCAAGGTGATCGAGAACAGCGAAGGTGCACGCACCACGCCGTCGATCATTGCCTACCAGGAAGATGGCGAGATCCTCGTCGGTGCTTCTGCCAAGCGCCAGGCGGTCACCAACCCGCGCAACACGCTGTATGCGGTGAAGCGCCTGATCGGCCGCAAGTTCACCGAGAAGGAAGTGCAGAAGGACATCGACCTGATGCCCTACAAGATCGCGCAGGCCGACAACGGCGATGCGTGGGTCGAGGTGCGCGGCAACCGGCTCGCGCCGCCGCAGGTCAGCGCCGAAGTGCTGCGCAAGATGAAGAAGACCGCCGAGGACTACCTGGGCGAGACGGTGACCGAGGCCGTGATCACGGTGCCGGCCTACTTCAACGACGCCCAGCGCCAGGCCACCAAGGATGCGGGCCGCATTGCCGGCCTCGACGTGAAGCGCATCATCAACGAGCCGACCGCCGCGGCGCTCGCGTTCGGCCTCGACAAGAACGAGAAGGGCGACCGCAAGATCGCCGTGTATGACCTGGGCGGCGGCACCTTCGACGTGTCGATCATCGAGATCGCCGACGTCGACGGCGAGAAGCAGTTCGAGGTGCTGTCGACCAACGGCGACACCTTCCTGGGCGGCGAAGACTTCGACCAGCGCATCATCGACTACATCATCACCGAGTTCAAGAAGGAACAAGGCGTCGACCTGTCGAAGGACGTGCTCGCGCTGCAGCGCCTGAAGGAAGCCGCCGAGAAGGCGAAGATCGAGCTCTCGAACAGCGCGCAGACCGACATCAACCTGCCGTACGTGACGGCCGATGCGTCGGGCCCGAAGCACCTGAACATCAAGCTGACGCGCGCCAAGCTCGAAGCGCTGGTCGAGGAGCTGATCGAACGCACGATCGCGCCCTGCCGCACCGCCATCAAGGACGCCGGCGTGGCCGTCAACGCCATCGACGACGTGATCCTGGTCGGCGGCATGACCCGCATGCCCAAGGTGCAGGAGAAGGTCAAGGAGTTCTTCGGCAAGGAGCCGCGCAAGGACGTGAACCCCGATGAGGCGGTGGCCGTCGGTGCCGCGATCCAGGGCCAGGTGCTGGCCGGCGACCGCAAGGACGTGCTGCTGCTCGACGTGACCCCGCTGAGCCTGGGCATCGAGACGCTGGGCGGCGTGATGACGAAGATGATCCAGAAGAACACCACCATCCCGACCAAGTTCGCGCAGACCTTCTCGACCGCCGACGACAACCAGCCGGCCGTCACGATCAAGGTCTACCAGGGCGAACGCGAGATGGCCTCGGGCAACAAGAGCCTGGGCGAGTTCAACCTCGAAGGCATCCCGCCGTCGCCGCGCGGCACGCCGCAGATCGAGGTGAGCTTCGACATCGACGCGAACGGCATCCTGCACGTCGGCGCCAAGGACAAGGGCACCGGCAAGGAAAACAAGATCACCATCAAGGCGAACTCCGGCCTCTCCGAAGCCGAGATCCAGCAGATGGTGAAGGACGCCGAGCTGAACGCCGTCGAGGACAAGAAGAAGCTCGAACTGGTGCAGGCCCGCAACCAGGCCGACGCGATGGTGCACAGCGTTCGCAAGTCGCTCGGCGAGCATGGCGAGAAGCTCGAGGCCGGCGAGAAGGAAGCGATCGAGACCGCACTGAAGGACGCCGAGGAAGCGCTGAAGGGCGACGACAAGGCGGCCATCGAGGCCAAGAGCGAGGCGCTGATGGCGGCCAGCCAGAAGCTGGGCGAGAAGGTGTATGCCGATGCGCAGGCGGCCCAGGCGGCAGCCGGTGCCGGAGCAGCAGCCGGCGGCGGCGCGCAGGCACCGCATGCCGAAGCCGCTTCGTCRAAGCCGGCCGACGACAACGTGGTCGACGCCGACTTCAAGGAAGTGAAAGACCAGAAGTAAGGCGCCCCCGCGGCTTCTTCAGACCCCCGTGGGCCGTGTCCGGTGCACGGGGGATTTGCATTTCAAGCGTGAGCATCCATGGCAAAGCGTGACTACTACGAAATCCTCGGCGTCGCGAAGAACGCGACCGAGGAGGACATCAAGAAGGCCTACCGCAAGCTGGCCATGAAGCACCACCCCGATCGCAACCAGGGCGACGGGGCGAAGAAGTCGGAAGAGCAGTTCAAGGAGGTCAAGGAGGCCTACGAGATGCTCTCCGACGCGCCGAAGCGCGCGGCCTACGACC
>NZ_JBFUGN010000912.1:0-2477 GCF_056402895.1 Rhizobacter sp. P3_B12
AGCCAGGGCAGGGCGGCCTGCGCCGCACGCTGCCCGTGCAGCCGCTCGCCGATGCGGCGCGGCGCGAGCGCGTGACGATCAACACGCTTGTGCAGGCGGCCTGGGCGCTGGTGCTGGCGCGCTGCACCGGGCAACACACCGTCTGCTTCGGCAGCACCGTGGCGGGCCGGCCGGCCGAGCTGCCAGGCGCGCAGCAGATGCTGGGGCTGTTCATCAACACGCTGCCGGTGGTGGCGACGCTGCAGCCGGCGCAGGCGCTCGGCGCGTGGTGGCGCGAGCTGCAGGCGCAGGGGCTGGCGGCGCGCGAGCATGAGCACACGCCGCTGGTCGAGATCCAGCGCTGGGCCGGGCAGGGCGGGCAGGCGCTGTTCGACAGCCTGCTGGTGTTCGAGAACTACCCGATCGACGCGGCGCTGCGCGACGCGGCACCGGGCGGGCTGCGCGTCGGCACGGCGAGCACGCGCGACGACACGCACTATGCGTTGACGCTGGCGCTGCACCAGGGCGAGCAACTGGCCTTCGACTGGCGCTTCGCGCGTGACGTGTTCGACGAGGCGACGGTGGCGCAGCTGGCCGCGCAGGTGGAGCAGGTGCTGGCGGCGTTCGTGCAACAGCCGGATGCCCGCGTCGGCGCGCTGGCGCTGCTGGCCGATGCCGAACGCGAGCGGCTGTTGCGGCAGGGCGAAGGCGCATCGCCGGCGATGGCGGATGAGCCGGTGCACCGCACGATCGAGCGGCTGGCCAGGGCGCAGCCGGATGCGGTGGCGCTGGTCTTCGGCGAGGTGGAACTGAGCCGCGGCGAGCTGAATGCGCAGGCCAACCGCCTCGCGCATCGGCTGATCGCGCAGGGCGTACGGCCGGAATCCCGGGTGGGGATCGCGCTCGAGCGTTCGGTCGGGATGATCGTCGCGGTGCTCGCGGTGCTGAAGGCCGGCGCGGCATATGTGCCGCTGGACCCGGCCTATCCCGCCGAGCGCCGCCAGGCGATGGTGGAGGACAGCGGCATCGCGGTGGTGCTGCGTGAACCCGACATCGCAGCGCTGGCGGGTGAGCCGGCGAGTGATCCGCAGGTGCCGCTGCACGCCGACCAGCTCGCGTACGTGATCTACACCTCCGGCTCGACCGGCACGCCGAAGGGTGTGGGCGTGTCGCATCGCGCGCTGGCGCGGCATGCCGATGCGACGGTGGCGTTCTTCGGCCTCGCGCCCGAGGATCGCGTGCTGCAGTTCGCGACGCTGAATTTCGACGCCTTCGTCGAGCAGCTGTTCGCGCCACTGGCCATCGGCGCGGCGGTGGTGCTGCGCGGGCCCGAGGTGTGGGACAGCGCGACCCTCCGGCGCGAGGTGGTGGCGCGGCGCATCAGCGTGGCGGACCTGACGACGGCGTACTGGCAGCTGCTGGCGCAGGATTTTGCGAGGGATGCCCATCCCCCCGTTCGCCCTGAGCCCGTCGAAGGGCCTGCGCGCATCGAACCGGGGCTTCGACAAGCTCTGCCCGAACGGGAAGGGAGCGGGTTCGGCGCTTTGCGCCAGGTGCACGTCGGTGGCGAAGCGATGTCGCCCGAGGGCCTGAAGGCCTGGCGCGACGCCGGCCTCGCGCGCATCCGATTGCTGAACGCCTACGGCCCGACCGAGGCCACCGTGACGGCTTCGGCGCTGGATTGCACGCCTTTCGTCACCGGCGCCGCGCCGTGGCCCGCCTCGGTGCCGATCGGCACGGCCTTGCCCGGCCGCATGCTGCGCATCGTCGATGCCGACCTGCATCCGGTGCCGACAGGCGTGGCCGGCGAGCTGTGCATCGGCGGCGCGCTGCTGGCGCGCGGCTACCTCGGCCGGCCGGGCCTGACCGCCGAGCGATTCATTGCCGATCCGTTCGATGCGCAAGGCGGCCGCCTGTACCGCACCGGTGACCTGGTGCGCTGGAACGATGTCGGCCAGATTGAGTACCTCGGCCGCGTCGACCACCAGGTGAAGCTGCGCGGTTTCCGCATCGAACTCGGCGAGATCGAGGCGGCACTGCGGGCGCAGCCGGAGCTGCGCGAGGCGGTCGTGCTCGCACGCGCTTCCGCAGCCGGGCCGCGCCTGGTCGCCTATGTGGCGCTGCAACCCGGCGCATCCGTCGAAGCGACCGCACTGCGCGAGCGCCTGGCCACGCTGCTGCCCGAGCACATGCTTCCGTCGGCATTCGTGCAGTTGCCCGCGCTGCCGCTGACCCCTGGCGGCAAGCTCGACCGCCGCGCGCTGCCCGAGCCCGAATTCACTGCCGACGCCGGACACGAACCGCCCCAGGGCGACACCGAGCAATCGCTCGCGGCGATCTGGTGCGAGGTGCTCGGCGTGCCGCGCGTCGGCCGCCGCGATCACTTCTTCGAGCTCGGCGGGCATTCGCTGCTCGCGGTGCGGCTGGTGGCCGAGCTGCGGCAACGGCTCGGGCTGGAGCTCGGCCTGCGCGCCGTGTTCGACCACCCGACGCTGGCC
>NZ_JBFUGN010000913.1:0-2476 GCF_056402895.1 Rhizobacter sp. P3_B12
GGGCGGTGAAACTCCCGTGGTCGCGGCCCGCGCGGCGGCGCACCATCGCCGGATGACGGATTCACAGATCATCGTCCTCGCGACGCCGCTGTTCCTGCTGCTGATCGCCATCGAGTTCGCGGTCGGCGTCGTTCGCCGCCGCAACACCTACGTGACGGCCGATGCGCTGAACAGCATCGGCCTGGGGATCATGAGCCAGGTGCTCAACGTGTTCAGCAAGCTGTTGATGGTCGGGCTCTACGCGCTCGCTTTCGAGACGCTCGCGCTGCACCCGCTGCCGCAGGACGCGGTCTGGGTCTGGGGCGCCGGCCTGCTGGTCTACGACTTCTGCTACTACTGGCACCACCGCCTCGGCCACACCGTCGCGGTGCTGTGGGCCGCGCACGCGGTGCACCACCAGAGCGAGGAGTACAACCTGTCGACCGCGCTGCGCCAGACCAGCACCGGCTGGCTGTTCGGCTGGATCTTCTACCTGCCGATGGCGGTGGCGGGCTTCCCGCCGCTGGTGTTCGGCGTCGTCGCGCTGATCGACCTGCTCTACCAGTACTGGGTGCACACGCAGCAGATCGGCCGGCTCGGCTGGTTCGACCGCTGGTTCTGCGCGCCCAGCAACCACCGGGTGCACCATGCCGTCAACGACCGGTACCTCGACAAGAACTACGGCGGCATCCTGATCGTCTGGGACCGGCTGTTCGGCAGCTTCATCGAGGAAGACGATGCCGAGCCCTGCGTCTACGGCACGCGCACGCCGCTCGCGAGCTGGAACCCRCTGTGGGCCAACCTGCACGTCTACTGGGACATCGCCCAGGATGCCTGGCATGCACGGCGCTGGCGCGACAAGCTGCGGGTGTGGATCGAGCCGCCGGGCTGGCGGCCGGCCGATGTGGCCGAGCGCTTCCCGAAGCCGGCCTTCGACATCGCCGCGCGCCGCAAGTACGACCCGCACCGCTCGCGCGCGGCGGCGCTCGTCGCCGGCGGGCTGTTCCTGGTGCTGCTCGGCGCGACCAGCGTCTTCCTGTGGAATGCGCACCGGATGCCGGGCGCCGTGCAGGCCGGGGCCGCGGCGGGGATCCTGCTCGGCTTGTGGGCGGTCGGCTGGGTGTCGGAGCACGGGGTGCGGTGGCCGGCGGCACGGCAGGTCGCGCAGCCGCGGTGATCACTGGCGTTCAAGACGCCGCGAATCCGCCCCGGCAGCATGGCAGGCCCTGAACGCAGAATGCCGCCATGTTCACCAGCCCCGGTTTCACGCCGCCCTACACCGCCTCCGGCCGCAGCGCGCTGGTCGCCGCACCGCCCTGGCACTACGCCGGCTGGCTGCTGAACATCGCCTTCGGCTTCGATGCCGCGCGCGGTGCCGATCTGCTGCCCCCTTCGATCGGCCGCACGACGGGCCAGGGTTGCGTTCACTTCGCCGACTGGCAGGCCACCACCGACGGCAGCGAGCTGCTCGACCCGGTGCAGGCGCAGTACCGCGAGACCATCGTCGTGCTGGAGATCGAACGCGCCGACGGCAGCCGCTGCGGCATCTGCCCGGCGATCTGGGTCGACCAGGATGTCTCGATGCTGCGCGGCCTGCTGCAGGGCTGGCCGAAGAAGATGGGCAGCACCTGGCTCACGCGCAGCCTGCCGCTCGATCACCCGGCCGCCGCGCCGCTGCGCGCCGGCACGCGGCTCGGCGCGAGCCTGGCGGTGAAGGACCGCCGCCTGATCGAGGCCGAAGCCTGCCTGACCGGCGCGCCGGGCCGGCCGCTCGGCTTCCTCGCGATGCCGACCGTCGGCGTCGTCGGCTTCCCCGACCTGCGCGAGCCGGCGCGCCCGCCCGAGCTGCGCCTGCTGCGCGCCGACATCGCCCAGCCCACCACGAGCGGCTGGCATGCGGCCAGCGCGTCGCTGCGGGTGTTCGAGCACCCTCTCGAGGAGCTCTCGCTGCTCGGCGACCTGCAGCCCGGCGATGCGAGCGCCGGCTGGTGCGGCCTGACGGTCATCGGGGCGCGCGATGCCTGAGCCCGGCCTGCCGCGGCATTCGAGCGTGCGGCGCTGGCATGTCGACGGCCAGCCGGCGCTCGAGCAGGTGATGCACCACCGGCCGGGGCAGGAATGGGCGCCGCACTGGCATGAGGAATGGTCGATCGGCGCGGTGCTGGCCGGCCGCTGCCGCTTCAGCCTGGGCGGGCGCCGGCACACCGCGTCGGCGGGCGACCTGCTGGCGATCGCGCCGGGTGCCGTGCACACCTGCGGGCTCGATGCGGGCGAGGGTGGCGACACGCGCGTCGTGATGGTCTATGCCCCGCTGGCGTGGCTGGCGGCGCTGGGCGTGGCGATGCCGCGGGGCAGTGCGTGTGGGCCGATGCCCGCGCTGGCCGCCGAAGCGCAGGGCTTGTGCGACAACGACCGCGACAGCGCCGGCGCAGCGGCCTGGCTGAGCCGCGCGGCGGCGGCGCTGGCCGATGGCCGGTCGCTGCTGCCGGGCGATCCG
>NZ_JBFUGN010000914.1:0-2473 GCF_056402895.1 Rhizobacter sp. P3_B12
ATGCAGCAGGCCATCGCCGCCTTCCTCGCGCAGCCCTCGGCCGCCACGCTGAAGGCCGCCCGCACCGCCTGGCTCGACGCCCGCGAGTGGTACGGCCAGACCGAGGCCTTCCGCTTCTACGCCGGCCCGGTCGACGACGGCAAGGGGCCGGAGCAGCGCATGAACACCTGGCCGGTCGACGAGTCGTACATCGACTCCGTGCGCGACCGGCCCGACGCCGGCCTCATCAACAACCCGAAGGCGCCGCTGACGAAGGCGGCGCTGGCCGCGGCCAACATCCGCGGCGGGCTCGAGAACGTCTCCACCGGCTGGCATGCGATCGAGTTCCTGCTGTGGGGGCAAGACCTCAGCGAGACCGGCCCCGGCGAGCGCCCGTTCGAGGACTACGTCGATGGCAAGGGGCGGCATGCCGATCGCCGCCGCCAGTACCTCGCGGCCGTCACCGGCCTGCTGATCGACGATCTGCGTTACCTGATCGCCGCGTGGGCGCCCGACACGAAGGCGAACTACCGCGCGAAGTTCGAGCGCGGCGGCGTCGAATCGGTGCGGCGCATCGTCATCGGCATCGGCGCACTGTCGCGGGCCGAGCTGGCCGGCGAGCGCATGGAGGTCGCGCTGAACACGCAGGACCAGGAGGACGAACAGTCCTGCTTCTCCGACAACACGCACCGCGACATCGTCAACAACGCGCTGGGCATCGAGAACGTCTGGCTGGGCCGCTTCAGGCGGCGCGACGGCAGCCTGCTGCAAGGCCCGTCGCTGCGCGACCTGGTGGCGGCGAAGGATGCGGCGCAGGCCGAGCGCACCTCGCGGCAGATCGCCGCGTCGATCGCCGCGGCGCAGGCGATCCACCCGCCGTTCGACCGCGAGATCATCGGCAGCCGCAGCGCCCCCGGGCCGATGCGGGTGCGCGCGACCATCGACAGCGTGCTCGCGCAGGCGCGTGAACTGGGCGCGGCCGCCAACGCGATCGGCATCACGCGGCTGAACATGGTGAAGCCGTGAGGCGGCTCCAGCTCGGGCTGCTCGCGGCCGCCCTCGGCGCGAACGCGGCGCTGCTGCACGCCGCGCCCGCCGACGATGCGCTGACGCCCGACGAGCAGACCGGCGGCGCGACCACCGTCGCCGCGACCGGCCGCAATGCGTTCTCGTTCGCCGCCGCGAACCTGAGCGACGACGAGCGCACGCGCTTCGCGGTCGGCAACTCGTTCTTCCGGCGCAACTGGGTCGAAGCGCCGTCGTCGACCGCAGCGCGCGACGGGCTCGGGCCGCACTTCATCGCACGCTCGTGCGGCGGCTGCCACGTGCAGAGCGGCCGCGGCGCGCCGCCCGACTACACGAAGCCGCTCGATGCGCGCGGCGAGCCGCCGGTGGCGCTGCTGCTGCGCCTGTCGATCCCCGGCGAGGGCCCGCACGGCGGCCCGCGGCCCGACCCGATCTACGGCGACCAGCTGCGCACGCTGGCGGTGCCGGGCGTGCGCGTCGAGGGCCGCATCACGATGCAGGTGCGCACGCTGCACGGCCGCTTCGCCGACGGCACGCGCTACACGCTGCGGCAGCCGCGCTTCGGGCTGGCCGGCCTCGCGTACGGGCCGGCGTCGAAAGACCTGCAGCTCAGCCCGCGCCTTGCGTCGCAGCTGATCGGCGTGGGGCTGCTCGAAGCCATCCCCGCGCAGGAGATCCTCGACAACGCGACGCGCCAGGCCGCGGCGCCGGGCCCGGTCAAGGGCCGGCCCAACCAGGTCTGGGACGCGTTCGAGCAACGCATGATGCCCGGCCGCTTCGGCTGGAAGGCCAATGTCGCGACGCTCGCGCACCAGACCGCCGCGGCCTTCGTCGGCGACATCGGCATCACGTCGAGCCGCTTCCCCGAGGAGTCGTGCACCTTCACGCAGGACGACTGCCGCGCCGCGCCGCGCGGCGCGAAGGGCGAAGTGCCGGAGATCGACGACCGCACGCTCGGCGACGTGGTGTTCTACCAGGCGAGCCTCGCGCCGCCGGCGCGCCGCAACCCGGGCGATGCGCAGGTGAAGCGCGGCCGCGCGCTGTTCGAGCAGGCGCTGTGCGCCGCCTGCCACCGGCCGAGCTATGTCACCGGCGAGAGCCCGCTGCCGGCCTTCGCGAGCCCGGCGCTGAAGGGCCAGACGATCTGGCCGTACACCGACCTGCTGCTGCACGACATGGGCGAGGGCCTGGCCGACGGGCGGCCCGATTTCGGGGCCGACGGCCGCCAGTGGCGCACGCCGCCGCTGTGGGGCGTGGGGCTGATCCGCGACGTCAACGATCACCAGCAGCTGCTGCACGACGGCCGTGCGCGCGGCGTGCTCGAAGCGGTGCTGTGGCATGGCGGCGAGGCCGATGCGAGCCGGCGCCAGGTGCTGAAGATGACGGCGGCCGAGCGCGCGGCGCTGGTGCGCTTCGTGGAGTCGCTGTGAGCCGCGGCAACTGGACCCGGCGGCGCTGGCTGCAGGCC